>CALDUO010000017.1 GCA_937923745.1 uncultured Granulosicoccaceae bacterium | reverse complement strand
CCGTAGTACGGCAGATCCAGATAGCACTGATCTATCAGTTTCATCAGCGACAGGTCTTGTTCACTGACTGGCTCCGGTTTGTAGTAGAACGAAGATCGGGGAATGTCCAGCAAATCACACTGGCAGGAGATAGAGAGCTCTTCCTTGGAGCTAACCATTTCTTTCCTCTAGGCCCGTGAGTCCGTTCGAGCCCGCGTTCTATAAAATCATTTTCCATGGTCAATTGACCAATTTTTGCTTGCAGGTCCCTAACGGTCTTCTCTGTGTCTTCAGCAGCCTTATCACTATTGTCAAAGGCCGTATCGGCATAGGTCAATAACTGTTTTTTCCACTGAGGATCTGCGCTGCCTGCACATCAAATTTCCTGATCATTTGTGCCATCGTCATCTCGCCCCAGATTGGTTCCAGAGTAACCTTGGCCTTGAGCTCGGGCTTGTGCAATCTTCTCTTCCTTCTCACTTTCGGTATCTCCACAATAATAGAGGAAAGCGCTAATGTCATCCCAGAATTGTCCAGCTAACGGGGTCCACCTCTCTAGCGTTATTATATTCACTGCCTACACTTATCGATCCTGTGTAACAAGCGACAAATAATTATGAATTATTATGCGTTGTTATTAATTCAGCACCCCAAGAAAAAACATGAAGTTTAACCCGTTGTTTAGAATTAACAGCTTATCCACTGCGTCAGTTTGACTCAAAGAAATGCACCCGCAAACCTCAGGCCATTAGCATTCAATACATAAAAAAATACCTGAACTATAATTCATTCCACCCAGAAGGTTTCAATAACAACCCTACCAAAAAATATTTTAAACACCTACCGCAAAAACCTGGCATACGCCTGGTTCTCACTTTCATTACTGTAAAAAAAACCAAGGTCATCAATGGCTTTATTAAAACTCTCGCGCTCGTTTTCCGGGATTTGCAATCCTACCAGCACACGGCCGTAGGCGGCACCGTGGTTACGATAGTGGAACAGGGTTATGTTTCGTTGATCACCGATTTGGTTTAGAAAGGTGAGTAGTGCGCCGGGGCGCTCGGGGAAACGGAAGCGGTAGAGTTGTTCGTTTTCGAGTGAGCCTGCGCGGCCACCTATCATATGGCGGATGTGTAGTTTGGCCATTTCATTGTCGGTCATGTCCATGGCTTGGTAATCACGTGCTTCAAGTTCGTTGATGAGCTTTTCACGCTCGGCGACTCCGCCCCCCAGTTCTACGCCGACAAACACTTCTGCCAGGGTGTCGTCACTGTAGCGATAGTTAAACTCGGTGACGCTGCGTTTACCCAGCATGGTGCAAAACTCTTTAAAGCTACCGGGTCTTTCCGGTATGGTGACAGCGAGCAATGCTTCTCGGGTTTCACCAATTTCGGCACGCTCTGCAATGTGGCGTAACCGATCAAAGTTAACGTTGGCACCACTGTTAATAGCAATAAGTGTTTGGTTTGTTATCGCGTCTCGCGCTACATATTTTTTTAGCCCGGCTACAGCCAGCGCACCCGCAGGTTCGGTAAGCGTGCGTGTTTCGTTAAAAATGTCACGTATGGCCGCAGACATCTCATCGACGGTAATTAATATAATTTCATCGAGCGTCTCGCGACAGACTGCAAACGTTTTCTCTCCTGCCTGACGCACGGCAACACCATCAGCAAAGAGCCCCACTTGGTCAAGTGTGACACGCTCGTCTGCCCGTATAGCCTCATACATGCAGGCGGCGTCCACGGGTTCGACACCAATCATTTTGACATCGGGGCGGTGATGTTTCATGTAGGCTGACACACCGGCTGCGAGACCACCGCCACCGATCGGCATGAAGACCGCATCAAGTGCCCCGGTGTGCTGCTCACACAGCTCCATGCCAACCGTGCCCTGCCCTGCAATGGTATCGGGGTCATCAAACGGATGAATAAAGGCATAGCCGTTTTTTTCCGAGAGTTCGAGCGCATAGGTCAATGCGGCATTGAAGTCGTCACCGTACAGCTCCGCAGTGGCACCAAGCGCTCTGACCGCATCAACCTTGATGCCTGGCGTGGTTTGCGGCATTACGATAATGGCGTCCAGCGCCAGCTCTCTCGCTGCGAGCGCGACACCCTGCGCATGGTTGCCCGCCGACGCGGCAATCACGCCTTTGACCGGAGTGTGCTGAATTAACTTGTATATACGATTAAACGCACCCCGACACTTAAACGAGAATATGGGTTGCTCGTCCTCGCGTTTGAGCAGCACGGTATTGCCAATCCGTTTGCTCAGCACCGGTGCCGCGTGTAGCCTGGTTTTATGACTGACGTCGTAGACTCTGGCTTCTTCGATTCGTTTGATATACTGCTCAGGCAGGTTTGACATAAATGACAGGTTCCGCGCCAAAGGTGAGTGGCGGTAGATTTTCTTAACAGCCAATCAGCATAACCTGATCATCCCTGCTACACCAGCCAGACTTAACTGAATAAACCTGCCACGCAGTCACACCTGTCCTTCACGTAGGTAGCCCGCAGGTTTTGGTTTGACTGATGAGCCAAAATTGATGAGCCAGAACTGATGGACCAAAACTGATGGACCAAGGCTGATGAAACAGGGCTGATGAACCGGGACTGATGAATTTCTGCCGGGGCTGTTGGCGAGGACCGTGGCCTGAAAACCAGTGGCAACACCATTATTTAAACGCTATTTCAAGAGACTTTGAGACTCCATGTCCAACACCCTAAAACGTAAAGTCGCCGCCGCTGCACTGGAGTATGTGAAAGATGGCACCATCATTGGCGTGGGCACTGGCAGCACGGCCGATGCCTTTATTGATCTGCTCGGCGAGTCGCGCCTGCGTCTGGAAGGTGCAGTGGCCAGCTCCGAAAAAACCGCCAAGCGGCTTGCCGATATCGGGGTTGATGTACTCGACCTGAACATGACCGGCGACCTCGCGTTGTACATCGACGGTGCTGATGAAGTAGACCCGGCGCAATGCCTGATCAAAGGGGGTGGCGGCGCACTGACCCGTGAAAAAATTGTGGCAGCGGCCAGCCGTCAGTTTATCTGTATTGTGGATCACACCAAGTGCGTTGATGTGCTCGGTGATTTTTCGCTGCCAGTTGAGGTCATACCAATGGCACGAAGTTATGTGGCGCGGCAGTTGGTCGAGTTAGGCGGTGACCCCGAGTACCGTGAGGCAGCCAGAACCGATAACGGCAATATGATTCTGGATGTCTATAACCTGCGTATTACCGAACCACAGTCACTGGAAAAAACCATTAACAATATCGCGGGGGTTGTCACCAA
>CALDUO010000016.1 GCA_937923745.1 uncultured Granulosicoccaceae bacterium | reverse complement strand
GGGGTAATTGGCTGTCTTTTTCTGCTGTGTCGACTCCGTATCGCGCTGTACTTTTTTTGGGTGTCACTGGTGTGCGTTATCGTTCAGATGATCCCAACGATACAACTGGCGAGTACCTTTGAATTTTCGATTTTCGAACTTATCATGACACTTGCTCTGCCGCTTTTGATTGCAATGTTTTTGGTGTGGTACACCCGGCGAGCTATTCGGCGGAGACAGATACGGTAACGTATCTGGTTAACCCACGGCTAAAACGCGAGGTATCGCTACCCACACGTGAGAGCAGCGACAAAGGTCATCACTGCCCACTCATTCTTAATAACGCCTCTTCGTAAGAGCACTACAAGGAAAGCCCCCGGGTAGAACAGGGCAGAACAGGGCAAAACAGGGCAGAACAGGGCAGAACAGGTCATCGTGTTACTGGCGCTCGAGATTGTCGCGGTTGCCACCCACGTGGCCAGTTTGGTTTAGCGCAACCATTCGTTCCCGGTAAAACACGTAACAGCCACTACTGACAATAATACCGATACCAACCCATGAATAGAGGTCGGGCCAATCGTTAAAAAATAGCCATCCGAGCAAGGTGGCTGCAATGATCTCAACGTATCCAAACGGTGCGAGTACCGATGCAGGTGCCCGGTTCACCGCCATGACCACCAGCACATGACCCAGCGCCGCAATCACACCAATACCCAAGAGACCGCTCCATTCATACAAGGTCGGAATTTGCGGTGCGAAGGGGTGGTGCGGAAATGCCATAAACAGCAGCAGTATCAACGACAGCACCAACGCGGCTCCGAGTCCCGAGGCGAACTGCATGGTTGCCGGGTGATCGACGTTGGCATAGGCGCGGGTTAATGTCATGTAGCCTGCAAAAAAGAACGCAGCTGCGACAGGCAGAAATGCATAAGGTGTAAACGAATCGCCGGTGGGTCGAATAATAAACAATGCACCAACAAACCCTGCAATGACGGCCAGCCTGCGGTGCCAGCCAATCGATTCCTTCAAAAAATACGCCGACAGCAATGTCAGCACCATCGGTTCGATAAAGAAGATTGCGATCGCATCGGCTAACGGCAGATGTTGCAGGCTCCAGAAAAAGCACAACGTGGCAAAGGCTAGCAGTAAGCCGCGCGCGCAATGAATCCACGGTAGCTTGGGTCTGAGTGACGCGGGGCCTTTTATTATTAACAAGTAAGCGCCCATGATCAGGCACTGGAAAAAGAAGCGACCCCAAGTGATGAGCAGTGGCGACAGCGATTCACCGAGTTGCTTGGCGATAGCATCCATGACAGGCACAATAGAGGTTCCGACAATCATCAACAGGATGCCCTGCTGAATGGCGGAACCACTTGTCCCATTGAGCCTGTCGAGTAGTGTGTTCTGGTGTGTCATGCGCTATCTTCTGTCACAGAATCAGGCAACGCAACCGTTCCATGAGGGCATGTCGCAGACGCGCAGGCTTGCGGTCGGATTACCGCGTGCCATCAAGGCGAGTTCAACGGTATCCTGTGAGTTCAGTCTGCTGCACATCAACAGAGGCCATCTCAACGGTACGCCTGTGTACCGGTTAATGCCGGGTAGTGCGGCGGAGGCACTGGTGGGAATTGGGATGTATCGGTGTGTGTTGGGTTGTATTGAAAAAGGCTAAGGTTTATTCGAGCAGCGCGATGCACTGTGTAGGGTGAGTGAAGCCCAACACAGGTATCGGTGTAGCGGAACAACTCTGAGACAGCTTTTGCATTAACACGTGCCTTCGGTCAGAGCACCCTTTGGCCAGAGCATCCTTTGACCAGAGCACCCTTTAGTCAAAGCAATGGGCACATACTGGAGTGACTATGAAAGACAGTTATCGCGTCGTTATTATTGGTGGTGGGGTTGTTGGGGCGTCTGTGTTGTACCATCTTGCCAAGCTGGGCTGGACTGACTGCGCCATCATAGAACGCTCGGTGCTGACAGCAGGCTCAAGCTGGCATGCGGCCGGTGGCGTGCACGCATTAAACGCTGATCCCAATATGGCCGCGCTGCAGGGGTATACCCTTGACCTGCTGCCCAAGATTCAAGCAGAGAGCGGGCAGGATATTGGTTTGCATATGACGGGTGGCATCACGATCGCGAGCACACCCGAGCGATGGGAGTGGTTACAGGGCGCCTACCGAACGTTTCAGACCATCGGCATTGAAGACGTACGTCTGATGAGCGCGAGTGAGGTCAAAGAGAAGTGCCCGATCATGAATGTCGACGGGGTGTTGGGTGGTTTGTGGGCAGATCGTGAGGGGTATGTTGATACCACGGGTACCGTGTGGGCTTATGCAAAAGCGGCGCGTATGCGAGGAGCCGAGGTCATTGAAAACAACAAGGTCGAAAACCTGTTGCAACGCCCCGATGGCACATGGACGGTGGTGACCGAGCAGGGCGAAGTACATGCCGAGCATGTGGTAAATGCCGGTGGACTGTGGGCCAAGCAAGTCGGACGGATGGTGGGTCTTGACCTCCCGGTGTCACCACTGAAACACCACTATCTTGTCACCGATACTATCCCTGATTTGGAAGCGCTGGACTTCGAAGTGCCGATGATGGTGGACCTTGAGGGGTTCACCTATATGCGACAGTGGGACAATGGCATTCTCATTGGAATCTATGAGATCGAGCATGAACATTGGGCGATGGACGGTGCGCCGTGGAGTTATGGCATGGAACTGTTTCGCGAGGATTTCGATCGCATTGAAAACGAGTTGGCGATGTCATTTGACCGTTACCCTGATCTAAACACGACGGGTATCAAAAACTGGGTCAATGGTGCCTTTACGTTTTCGCCGGACGGAAATCCGCTGGTTGGGCCCGTGCGTGGTTTGCGTAATTACTGGTTGGCTTGTGGCGTGATGGCTGGTTTTTTACAGGGTGGTGGTGTCGGAAAAACACTGGCTGAATGGATGATTCACGGCGAAACAGAAGCCGATGCGTGGTCAATGGACATAGCACGTTATGGTCAGTTTGCCTCCAATCGAGAATATATCCGACAAACGACCGGCCAGTTTTACAGTCGTCGGTTTGTGATGAGTTATCCCAACGAGCAGCTACCAGCGGGTCGTGATTTGAAACGCGCGGCAGTCTGGCGCGACCAGAAAAACGATGGTGCAGTGTTCGGTAACAGTTGGGGCCTCGAAGTGCCATTGGTGTTTGGTCCGGAAGGGTTTGCCGAAGAGCCGACACTCAGACGTTCCAATGCGTTCGACCTGGTCAAGGCTGAGCACGATGCTGTGCGGAACGGTGTGGGTATGCTTGATATCACCGGTTTCAGTCGATTTGAAGTCACTGGTGCCGGCGCTACAGAATGGCTCGATCAACTGTTCGCTACCCGATTGCCCGATGCCAACCGGGCGAGATTGGCCGTCATGCTGGGACACGACGGTCGGCTAAAGGGAGACCTTACCTGCTTTAATTGGGGTGATGGTACCTATTGGATTATGGGAAGTTATTATCTGCGTGAGTGGCACATGCGCTGGTTTCACGACCACTTGGCCGGTGGTGAACGTGCGCTTATCGACACTGCATCCGTTCAGGTTCGTGATATTTCGGATACAGTGGCAGGGTATGCGATTTCAGGCCCTGACTCGCGTCGTGTCATTGAGTCTCTGACTCATCACGATATGTCTGCTGAGGCATTCCGGTTTATGGCTTGCCGCGAAGTTGATATCGGTATGATCCGCGCCAAAGTTGGCAGGCTGTCAGTGGCCGGTGAATTGGGGTATGAAATTAATTGTGGAGCGCTGGAGCACAGCGTGCTCCGCGAAAAATTACAGCAGGCCGGTGCCGAATTTAATATCAGAGAGTATGGATACTATGCGTTGAATACCTTGCGCATGGAAAAGAGTTTTGGTATCTGGAATGCTGAGTTTATGCAGGCCTATACACCGGGCGAGACCGGTATGGATCGCTGGATTGCGTGGGACAAAGAAGCACAGTTTGTCGGTAAAGCCGGTGTGGTGGCTGAGCGTGACGCAGGCAAAGCTGCTCTGAAGCAGACGTTGGTGACACTCAGCATCGATAACGCGCAGGCTGAATGCTCCGGCTATGAACCGTTGTGGAATAGCGACGGTCAGCGTATTGGTATGACCACATCAGGTGGTTACGGACACAGCGTTGATCAGTCATTGGCAATGGCGCTGATAACACCTGCGTTTGCGACGCCGGGTACTGAGCTCACCACGCATATTGTAGGCGTTGAGCATCAGTGTCGTGTTATAGATGCCAGCCCGTGGGATCCAGCGGGTAACCGAATCCGCGCGTAAAAACAGTATGTCTCCAGGCGGCCTCCGTTCTTTGCCTGACCCCGTTCCTGTTTCTTCATTTCCGTTCCCGCATCACCCATAGTGGTGATGCAGATTCACCCCTCCTGGTACTGGTTGTCTGGTGCGCTCCAGCGACATTGGGCTACTGAAATTCAAGACAACTGCCGATGGTTGCCTCTGTTAATACAGAGCCATCGGCAGTCTCGTGTTATCGCCTGATGATCAGTTGTCGCCTAATGATCAGTTATTGGGGGCGCCACCGAGAGCTTACCTGTTACACCGTATTGATCAATTAATTCTGCGATCAACCCGGATGCAATCGCGTCACGAACAAATGCATGCAAAAATTCACGAGCGTGTGGTTTGTTTGGCTGGCAACCAATCGACTGCTGAACTGCCGTGAAACTATCTTCCAAAAGAACAGAGCCTGGCATCAGCTGTTGTTGTTTTATGAGCGCAGGTCGTAGTCCTGCCAATGCATCTAACTGTTGGTCTCTGAATAATTCAAACGAGTGATCAATGCTCTCGGCTTTTACTAACGTTGCAGCGTGAAGGTTGTCGGTCAGCCAGAGGTCGTAGGCAGCCCTGTTCTTAACTGCGATACGGGTGCCGGCTGAATCCACTTGTTCAGGTGAGGTAAATGTCGAGCCGGGAGGTAGTAGATAGGTAGCCTGTATTTCACAGTAGGCCGGACTGAACTGAATGGTTTTCGCTCGCTCAGGCTCTGCTGCGATATTGCCTATATCCCATTCATTAAGAACGGCTGCATCAGCCACATCGCCCGGGTTTTTATAGGGAATGAGCGTTGCCTTTACTCCAAGTTTGCCGGCAATGGCTCTTGCGATAGCAGGCGAGACGCCATCCGGGTTGCCAGCGTTGTCGGTTGCCGTGACCAACAAAAAATTGCTCATGTTAATGGCGGCGCGTAATACGCCTGTGGGTGCCAGTTCCTCTAGTATTGCTTTCATCATATCGGTCACTTCGAATCATGGTGTCTCAAGACAGGACTCTAACACTGTCGCATCATCTGGTTAACGAAAGTTTGATGAACGTGTTCGAAAAAAACGGCATATTGTTCACCATTAACACAGCCAGTGCTGTTGATTCGCAGCTGGCTGTCTCGCCCGTTATATGTATGCGGGGTCTTTTTCCACCGGTGGAGCATCCCTGTAGATAAAACAGGCTAAGTAATACCGATGACAAATAGTTTTATTGGCGACTCAATATTGACGTTTTATACGCTGCACGCAATGAAAGTCTTTTCAAAGTATGAAATATGGTTTTTAAATGCAAATAAATGTTACAGAACACCCTAAATCGTACTGCAAGACCCGGCACTGTTAACTAACGTCACAGCTGTCGGTGTCTGGCAACCTACATGCTACGCTCTCGGTTCATTCTTAAAAACAGTAAATCGGGAGATTTTCAATGGGTGTACCAATGTCTAAAAAATTGATGGCAGAGTTCATCGGGACGTTTTGGCTTGTACTCGGTGGTTGTGGGGCCGCTGCATTCGCTGCGGTATTAACCAAAAGTGTCGACGGTGGTGGTGCGTTTAATATTGGTCTTGGTTACCTTGGCGTATCGTTAGCCTTTGGTTTAACTGTTGTAACCATGGCGTATGCCATTGGTCATATTTCGGGCTGTCACTTGAATCCGGCCGTATCGTTAGGTCTTTTGGCGGGTGGCCGTTTTCCGGCTGCGCACTTCGTGCCGTATGTGATCGCTCAGGTTCTGGGTGCTATTCTGGCGGGTTTTCTGATTTTTACGATGTTAAACGGTAATCCTGATTGGGCGGGCGGGCCCATAGCAGCGAATGGATATGGTGAAGCGTCACCGCATGGTTACACCATGGTTGCTGCATTAATCGCTGAGGTCGTGCTGACTTTTATGTTCCTGATCGTGATCCTTGGTGCAACGGATCATCGTGCGCCGGCGGGTTTCGCGCCAATCGCAATTGGTTTGTGCTTGACACTGATTCACCTGATCAGTATTCCGATTACCAACACGTCTGTGAATCCGGCGCGTAGTACTGGTGTTGCATTGTTTTCAGGACAAACAGCGATGGTTCAGTTGTGGATGTTCTGGGTAGCCCCGCTTGTTGGCGCGCTGCTGGCCGGTATCGTGTACAAAGTTTGTCTTGCTGAAGCAGAAGACGAATATTAAGATTTAGTGATCTGATCTTGCAGGCCGGAAAGTCTGCAGGTGACGGCATCACTTAGGTGACAAAAAAGGCCCGTTGTCTTAAGAGATAACGGGCTTTTTTTTGAATAGTGTTTGCGTTCAATATTCATTGCCTCCAACATTATGATAGATGCGTCAGAGAAGGCAGGTGTGTATGTTAAGCCAGCGAATAGAAAGGCTTGATTAAAAAATAGAGCACGAGAATACAAAATCCGATAACGCCGATGGCCCGACCCGGGTGCTGTTTGAGGGAGTCGGTCAATGTTGGTGTTACCTCGTCAGACTGACGGGCATTCTTGGCGCGTTCTTCCTGGTAGTCGTTGATGAGTGCTTTTACGTACTCGACGTCCTCGCCGTCTTCAAGCCAGATACCGGGCATGGAAATTCCCCAATTTCCAGCGCTGGTTTCGTAGTATTTAATATCGTGGCCGGTCAGTAGCGATCGGATATCATCAGCTTCATCATCCGGTACGTGACGCAGCCTGAATGCCAGTGTGGCCATGGGTAGTGTTCTCTAACGGTGAAAGTGGGTGACCGATTGAATACTGTAACAAAAATCGTGAGTCGATGGTCG
This sequence comes from uncultured Granulosicoccaceae bacterium, assembly GCA_937923745.1. Classification (GTDB taxonomy): domain Bacteria; phylum Pseudomonadota; class Gammaproteobacteria; order Granulosicoccales; family Granulosicoccaceae; genus CALDUO01. The sequence continues at coordinate 38,070 of CALDUO010000016.1, read as the reverse complement.
CTAGTCCCCGGCAGACGATTTGTGGTCGCTAATAGTTGGTTGCTGACTATGGGTGGCTGGTGATCAGTAGCGACCAAGAAAGCGTCTTGTCAGAAACCCTGTGAAATGCAGATTTTTTACACTGTATTTAACACCAGGGCTCCCTGATCAATCACCACGCAATCCCGTTCCGGCACGTGTGTTTGAAACCGGTAATGTGTGTTGCTGAGCTGCCATATGCTCACCCGCAGCGTTTCACCCGGAAATACTGGCGCTGTGAATCGTGCCGAGATTGAACGTACGGCATTTGGGTTGTAGTGACAACAGTGTTTGAGTAATGCCATGCCTGTGGTGCCCAATGTACAGAGGCCATGTAAAATCGGTCGCGAAAAGCCAACGTTTGCGGCGGCCTCTGGACTCGCATGGAGCGGATTTAAATCGCCCGACAGCCGATAGATTAATCCGGCTGATGGTTGTATAGGTAAGTCGCACTGATGGTCGGCAGGACCCTCGGGTGTCGGTGTCGGCTCAGCTATCGTGCCGCTGCGTTGTTGTGGTCCGCCAAAACCACCGTTGGCGCGCGCTACGATCGTTGATGTCAGTGTGGCCAGTAAGGTGTTGCTGGTGGTGCAATGGATGTCACGACTCGTATAGATAAAAGCACCTTTCTCCGGGCCTTTGTCAACAATATCGGTAATGGTGGCGGTGCTTCTGACAGTGCCTTCAACCGGTATGTTGGCATGTAACATAATACCCTGTTCACCATGGAGCACTTGAGTCCAATCCACACCGTATTTTGGATCGCTTAGCCAAAAGCCGCCGTCACCCAACACGACCGGGTAGGTGGGTAATGCGCTGAAGCCAGATGCCGCTTCATAGACAAAGGTCAATTGATCGGTATCTGTCGGGTCCTGCCCGAGGCCACATCCCAGCGCGTATAGGCACGTGTCACGTGCTGTGTACGAATGGTCTTGACCGACAATTGACTGATTAACCAGCGATAACAGTGTTTTCATGTGTGTGTTTTAAAAGATACCATTGTCGAGACCTGCTGCCATGTAGAGTCCGAGTTCCCGTGTTTGTGCAGCGAAGTGATCGGTGTAGTCGCCCTTGAGCAGAACCGGGGCGTGAATTTCGCGCCAACGAAGCCCGGTAATGATTTTTTCTACGCCCACTTGTGTGCCGGTACCGTCAAGACCCGCGCGGATGTAGAGTGCATAGGGAAGGCCCTGTTTGATCTCAAGGCAGGGATAATAAATACGCTCAAAAAAGTCTTTGATCAGCCCACTCATCGCACCGAAATTCTCGGTAGTGCCGATAATAATGCCATCAGCCCGAATCACATCGTCGGCGGTAGCCTCAAGGGGTGTCTTGAATAGGGTGGTAACGGCGTCAATGTCGGTATCTTCGGCACCGGCGACACACTGTTGCGCCAATAGGCGTGTGTTTTCTGACGGCGTGTTGCAGACAATTAACAGATGCTTCATGAAGGATCAACCGGATGATTGAAAGACGAAGGCCAGCGTGTTTGGGTGGGACAGCTGACAGACGAGTACTCGCGTCACTAATCACGGTATAGTATCGCGATATGAGTGACTTGCAACCACATTACCCCAAACGCATCGTGTGTCTGACGGAAGAGACGACCGAGACGCTGTACCTGCTGGGTGAGCAGGATCGTATCGTTGGGATCTCGGGCTTTACGGTGCGCCCGCCCGAAGCGCGGCGGGAGAAGCCCAAAGTCTCGGCATTTATTTCGGCTAAAACCGATAAAATTCTGGCGCTAAAGCCTGATCTGGTTATCGGCTTTTCAGATCTGCAGGCGGACATTGGCGCGACGTTGGTGCGCGCCGGGGTGACCGTCTGGACTCTCAATCACCGGTCAGTGCACGACATCTTAAACATGATGCTTATGTTGTCATCTATGGTTGGTGCTCATGAGCGTGGGCAGGCGTTGGTCGCGGAGTATCGTGACCGCGTTGTGAGCACACGGGAGCAAGCGAATGCGATGTCAGCACCCCGACCACGCGTTTATTTTGAAGAATGGGACGACCCGTTAATCAGTGGCATACGGTGGGTGTCTGAGCTGGTGCGTATTGCCGGTGGCGACGACTGTTTTGAATCACTGTCGGTTGAATCACTGGGTAAAAACCGCATCATCGCCGATCCGTCGCGTGTTATTGAAGCACAGCCAGACATTATTATCGGTTCATGGTGTGGCAAGAAGTTCAGGCCCGAGCGCGTGCGTGAGCGAGCAGGCTGGGACACAATTCCTGCAGTGCGCGATAACGAGCTTCATGAAATAAAGTCGGTCAATATTCTGCAGCCGGGTCCTGCGGCCCTGAAAGACGGATTGGCCGAACTCTTCGCTATCATTTCGCGTTGGCGTCATGAACATTGATCTAAAACAGCTTGAGACGTTTGTTCGGGTGGCCGAGCAGCAGAGTTTTGGTCGGGCGGCTGAAAAACTTAACACCACACAGCCAAACGTGTCCGGTCGTATCGCCAAACTCGAAGCCAGTCTGGATGCGGCGCTATTCGAACGCCGGTCCGGCACGGTTGAGCTCACTGTCAAAGGCCATGAGCTGCTGGCCTATGCGAGCGAGGTACTGAAGGCATCCGAGAATTTTCTGGTTGCGGCCAACCGGCCCGCGTTGTTCGATGGCATTTTGCGGTTGGGTGCAACCGAGTTGGTGGCGCACACGTGGTTGCGGTTGTTTCTGCGGGAAATGAAAGCGCGGTTTCCCAATATACGCGTTGAGCTCACCATTGATTTATCGACAGCGATTGATCGCGAGCTCGTGGCCCGCAACCTCGATTTAGGCTTACACAATCAACCGTTCGAGAGCAACCTCAGCGGCGAACTCTCGCTGGGGTCGCACCCGTTCGTTTGGGTGGCAGCTCCATCGCTGTACCCGCAGGGTGTATTCAGCGCTGACGATCACAGTAGTCATCACCCAACAGCCGCGCCGACGATTCTGTCGCCTGCCAGAGACACTATTGTCTACGAGCAGATCAAGCTGCACACCGTCAGGCAGTTACCGGTAGCGCGTATTGTCACGACCAATAACCTGTCGGCCAGTTTGTACATGGCTATTGACGGAATCGGCATTGCGGCACTGCCCGAATCTATGGTCAAAGAGTATGTCGACAGAGGTGACCTGGCACTGATTGACCTTGGTTGGGTGCCTGACGGGCTTAACTTTTATGCACGTTTCGATGCTGCCATTGCACCGGTTGTGGTGCGTGAGGCGGCGCAGCTTGCTGTTGAAATTACCTCAGCCGGTAATGCGTTTCATACCAGTGCAAACGCCACCACAGACACCAACCCAGACACCAATTCAGACACCAATTCAGGCGTGACCACACAGACTTGACAGCACCTCCAGCCGTTGCTGTCTCGCCGACCAGCGCTGTTGGCGGTCTGTGCCATCACAATCACTGATAGACCCGATCAGCCAAAACGATTGGTACTTTAGAGTCACTCGTTTACTCTGGCAGCGACTTAAGGTTTGGAAACACTCTCATGGCAGAACAGCGTCTCAGGCTTGGCGTCGATATTGGTGGTACGTTTACAGACGTCGTGCTGGAAGCCCACAATACCCTGTACTCTGCCAAAGTGCTGACCTCTTACGGTGCACCCGAAGACGCCATTGTTGACGGCATGCGACAGGTTGCCAAAAAAGCATCGGTAGCATTGTCCGCTATTGAACAAATTATTCACGGCACGACATTGGCCACCAATGCGCTTATCGAGCGTCGTGGTGCCCATACTGCTCTGATTACCACCCGTGGCTTTCGTGATGTGATTGAGATGCGAACCGAATCGCGTTTCGAACAGTACGATCTGAATCTCGAACTGCCGCCGGCTTTAGTGGCCCGTGAGCATCGGTTGGTCGTAGACGAACGCATATCCGCCACTGGTGATGTGCTGATTCCGCTCGATCAGTCATCGGTTGATGACGCTGTTAAACACATTGAATCCGGTGGCTACGAGAGTGTTGCGATTGGATTGATCCACGCTTATATGAATGATGCACACGAGCGACAGATTCGTGATGCGCTGTTGGCACGCATGCCACATCTGGTCATATCACTCTCGTCCGAAGTGTCCCCGCAAATGCGCGAGTACGAGCGTTTTAATACGGTGCTCGCCAATGCCTATATCAAACCCATGATGAAAAACTATCTCGGGCGGCTGGAAGGGCGTCTGGGTCAAGAGGGCATCCAATGTCCCATCTTTCTTATGCATTCGGGTGGTGGGCTGATTTCGCTGGAGAGTGCCTCTGATTTTCCGGTGCGACTGGTTGAGTCTGGTCCTGCCGGTGGTGCGGTATTTGCCGCCGATGTTGCGGCACGGTACGGATTGGATAAAGTACTGTCATTTGACATGGGCGGCACCACCGCCAAAATCTGTTTAATCAAACACCAGACACCCAAAACCAGTCGGGTCTTTGAAGTTGCCAGAACCTATCGTTTTAAAAAAGGTTCGGGTATGCCTATCTCTATACCGGTTATCGACATGGTTGAAATTGGTGCTGGCGGCGGTTCTCTGTCCAGTCTCGATTTAATGCGCCAGATACGGGTCGGGCCCGAGTCCGCCGGATCCGAACCGGGTCCTGCCTGTTATGGGCGTGGTGGCACCCGGCCCGCAGTTACCGATGCTGATTTGGTGTTGGGTAAACTCGATCCTGACCGGTTTGCAGGTGGTGCGTTTAAGCTTGACGTCGACAGCGCCAAACGCAGCCTTGTCGAGACGATAGGCGACACCTTAAATTTGGATGCACAGGCAGCAGCGTTTGGTGTGACCGAAGTGGTTGACGAAAACATGGCAAACGCGGCTCGGGTTCATGCGGTCGAAAACGGTGAAGACCTGTCGGAATACACAATGATCGCGTTTGGTGGCGCCGCGCCACTGCATGCGGGTCGCTTATGCGAAAAGCTAGGCATACAACGTATGTTAATACCCGGTGGTGCCGGTGTCGGCTCGGCCATTGGTTTTTTGCGGGCACCGTTTAGCTTTGAAGCCAATCGCTCACTCTATATGCGACTGTCTGACTTTAATCCGGTTGCCATTGGCCAACTGTTGGCTGAACTCAGTGACGAGTCCACCGGGTTTGTCAGAACCTGTGATGCCAACGCGACGATCGATACCGAATACAAAGTGTATATGCGTTACCAGGGGCAGGGTTGGGAGATTCCGGTTGAGTTAAGCCCGGCGCAGGCAGCCAACCCGGATGCGGACTGTTTTAAATTGCTGTTTGAAACCGCCTATGAGGCACTCTTCGGGCGTGTGGTTGACGGGCTGGACATTGAAATTACCGTGTGGGCTGTTAATGCCAAAACAACCTTGCCACCGCCGCAACCTGCCCGGCAGGCAACACAGTTAACGACGGTAGAAGCTACCGATACGCGTCAGATTTTCGAGCCAGGTTTGGCGCGTGAGGTAACCGCCAACGTGGTGCGGCGTGATGACATGGCAATGGCTGCGTCAGTGCAGGGGCCGGCGGTGATCGTTGAAGATGAAACCACGGTGGTGGTGCCTGCGTCGTGTCGTGCAACGGTACAGGGTGATGGCACGTTGGATATCACAACCGAAGCTGCGTCCACTGGTATGAGCGCATCAGATGTTGCCCATCAGGTGATGTGGAACCGGCTGATCTCGATAGTCGAGGAACAGGCGCAGGCATTAATTCGTACCGCGTTTTCAACTTCGGTACGTGAAGCCGGTGACTTGTCGGCCGGTGTCTATGATGTTGAGGGTCGCATGTTGGCACAGGCAGTAACCGGCACACCGGGCCACGTGAATGCGATGGCTGAATCTGTGGGGCATTTTATTCGTCGCATTGGGCTCGATACGATGTGTGAAGGCGACGTGTACCTCACCAATGATCCGTGGGAAGGCACTGGCCACCTGCACGACATCACGGTGGTCACACCGTCATTTTATCGTGGTGAGCTGATCGGCTTTTTTGCCTGTACAGCGCATATTGTTGATATCGGTGGTCGCGGATTTGGCGCAGATGCCAACTCTATCTACGAAGAGGGTTTGTATATCCCCATCATGCGTTTTGCCAGCAAAGGTGAGGTTGATCAGACACTCATTGGTATTATTCGTGGCAATGTACGTGTACCCGATCAACTCGTGGGTGACATTCATGCACTGGCAACCTGTAACAACATTGGCCATCAACGGCTGGTCACTATGATGGACGAATTTGGTTTGTCATCATTGCAGGCAATAGCCACATTTATTCTTGATAACTCACGCCGTGCCACACTGGAGTGCCTTGCCAAACTGCCGCGCCAACAGGCAAGCGGCGAGCTGACGATAGACGGTTATTCAACACCCGTGCACTTGAAAGTCAGCCTTGACTTGCAGAGCGACAAAATTGTTTGTGACTTTACCGGTACTTCCGGGTTGTCGAAAAAAGGCATCAATGTGCCACTGGTCTACACGCGAGCCTACGCGTGTTACGCGCTGAAATGTGCGGTGGCACCGGGTATACCCAACAACACCGCGTCACTGGCACCATTTGAAGTGACTGCGCCGGAAAACTGTATCGTCAACGCGTTACATCCAGCGCCCGTTGCGCTTCGACATGTCATCGGACACATGGTGCCGGATACAGTGTTTAATGCGCTTGATAAAATTCTGCCTGGTGTTGTACCCGCTGAAGGTGCCGGCACCTTGTGTAATTTCCAGGTATCGATCAGGCCGCGAAGCGATGAGCCTGCTCCGAAAGAGGCGGTGCGGGCGGAAGTGCTGACGTTTAATTCTGGAGGTTCGGGTGCACGGCCTGAGTATGACGGGTTAAACGCCACGGCTTTCCCGTCAGGTGTCATGACCATGCCCGTTGAGGCCACCGAGCAGACAGGTCCCGTGATTATCTGGCGAAAAGAACTTCGGCAGGACAGTGGTGGGGCAGGTCAGTTTCGGGGTGGTCTGGGACAATATATGGAAGTAGGTGTCACCGAGGGTCATGAGTTTGATTTTCAGGCTATGTTCGACCGGGTTGATCACCCGGCGATAGGGCGGCGTGGTGGTTTGTCAGGTGCGCCAACGACTATCGCGCAGGATGATGGGTCGGTGATGCAGGGCAAAGGCAAGCAGTTTGTCCCGCCGGGCCGAAAAGTCATGCTTGGTTTCCCCGGTGGTGCAGGTTATGGTGATCCTCATCAACGCGACCGTGACGCCATAGCACGGGACCTGGTGGGTGGTTATATTTCCAGAGACACTGCACGCGCTGACTATGGATTGAGTGACGCAGAAATGGATACAATGATCAGTCAGGCAACCCAAAAGCCAACGACAGGTAGTAAAAAGACATGAGTCAGGTAGCAGCCTATCAGGCCCCGGCATCCCAACACTATGATGTGGTGATTGTCGGTGGCGCAATGTACGGATCATCCGTGGCTTGGTTTTTGGCCAGCAATAAAGATTTTGATGGTCGTATATTGGTGGTGGAAAAAGATCCGACCTATGAGTTCACATCAACCGCACACACCAACAGTTGTATGCGGCAACAGTTCTCGCGAGAGATTAATGTGCGCATATCACAGTTCGCCGCCGATTTTGTAAAAAACCTGCGGCGCTATTTTGATGATGATCCACGGGTACCCGAACTGACCATACAAAATTATGGCTACATGTATCTGGCCGACAACGAGCCGTTTGCTGATGTGCTTCGGGAAAATCAGGCAATACAGGTAGCGTGTGGTGCAGGGACAAAAATCATGACACCCGAGGAAATCAAACGCGACTATCCGTTTTATAAAGTCGATGATCTGGTCGTCGGTAGCCATAACCTGATTGACGAGGGTTACTTTGACGGCAACACCCTGTTTGATTGGTGGAAACGCTCGGCCCGTGAAAAGGGTGTTGAGTTTCTGACCAACGAAGTGGTAGACATGACCCTGAATGCAGCGGGTTCGGCGGTAGACACTGTGGTGCTGGCGTCTGGTGACAAGGTGAGCTGCGGGCAGGTGGTGAATGCATCAGGTCCGCGTGCAGTACTGACATCACGCATGGCTGGTATCGAACTTCCTGTTGAGCCACGGAAACGCTATACGTTTATTTTTGATGCAGCGGAACCGCTTGACCGTGACCTACCACTTACTATCGATCCGACCGGTATACATGTGCGCACTGATGGCACCTATTATTTGGCCGGTTGTCCGCCCGATGTTGATCCTGCTGTTGACTACAACGACTTTGTAGAAGACCCCGCTATTTGGGAAAACAAGGTATGGCCTGCCATCGCTAATCGCATACCTCAATTTGAAGCCATTAAACTCGTGAATTCATGGGCAGGGCATTATGCATTTAATACCTTTGATCAAAATGCCATTTTGGGGCCTCACACGACAGTGAAGAATTTTATTTTTGTCAATGGTTTTTCAGGTCACGGATTTCAGCAATCACCGGCAATGGGCCGTGGCACAGCTGAGATGATTACCTATGGTGAGTATCGCTCATTGGATCTGTCTCCGTTCCACTACGACCGTATTGAAAACAACGAACCGTTTGTTGAAAAAGCAGTTATTTAAAATAGGCTGTTGCCAACCGATAACCCTGTGAGAATTTTATGTTAGAAAAACTGGTGTTAACCGGTGCGATGGGGCGGCTGGGCTCGTACCTACGCGAGCCACTGTCCAAACTCTGTAAAGAGCTTGTCAGTACCGATATTCTGGATGCGCCTGATGCACTGTATGACGGTGAACGTTATGTACAGGCTGACCTTGCAGACTTCGATGCGGTTAACGATTTTGTTAAGGGCGCAGATATGGTTGTTCATTTCGGTGCCATTGGTGATGAAGCGCCGTTTGAAGTCATACTGGGTCCGAATATTATTGGTGCTTATAACATTTGGGAGGCCGCTTACAGGAATGGCGTGCGACGTGTAGTCTATGCAAGCTCTATACATGCCGTAGGCATGCACTCCAAGACAGACTGTATCGGTGTGGATGTTGCGCATCGCCCGGATACCTTTTATGGTTTGGCCAAATGCTTCACGGAAGATCTGGCGAGGCTCTATTGGGACAAGCGGCAGCTCGAAGCCGTGTGTCTCAGAATATTGAGCTGCGCACAGGTTACCAGTACCCGTGCATTGGGTAGTTACCTGTCTTACGATGATCTTATTCAACTCGTGACCCGCTCAATCGATACGCCCGTCACTGAATTCACGGTAGCGTATGGCGTCTCGGACAACGACCGGGCTACCGTTGACAATAGTGCGGTAAGCTTTCTGGGTTATCGTCCGAAAGACAATGCCGAACAGTATGCAGATGCCATGTTTGATGAGGCTCCGCCTGTCGATCTGAATGATCCGGGTGAGCGGTTTCAGGGCGGACCATTTGCCAAGATCGAACTTGGCGCCAGTGGCCATGCCATCATGAACATAATCGATGATCGACTGACATCGACCGAAAACAAATTATAGGACCCCACGTATGACAACCAAACCTGTAGCCATTATTATCGGTGGCGGAAGCGGCATTGGTGCTGACTCTGCCAAGCGACTGTCAGAGACGGGTTATGACATCGCAATTCTGTCTTCATCGGGCAAGGGCGAGGCATTGGCTGAGTCACTCGGCGGGCTGGGTGTCACCGGTTCTTTGCTGGAACCCAAAGATCTTGAGTCGTTTGTGAGTAAGGTCATGGCACGTTATGGTCGCATCGATGGCGTGGTCAATTGCACCGGCCATGGCCCCAAGGGACCTATCCTTGAGCTGTCAGATGAAGACTGGCACCTCGGTATGGATTATTACCTGATGAATGTTATTCGTGTTGCCCGTCTGGTCACGCCAATCATGGAAAAGCAAGGCACCGGGTCTATTGTTAACATCTCTACGTTTGCGGTGTTTGAACCTGATCCCGATTTTCCAACATCAGCTGTGTTCCGTGCGGGTCTTGCAGCGTTTACCAAACTCTACAGCACGCAGCATGCAGCCAAAAACATCAGAATGAACAATGTACTGCCAGGTTTTATCGATAGCCTGCCCGAAAAGGAAGACCGCGTTGCGCGTATCCCTGCAGGTCGGTATGCAAAAGTGCGTGAGCTGTCCGAAAGTGTAGCGTTTTTGGTGTCTGATGCTTCAAGCTATATCACCGGACAAAATCTGCGTGTAGATGGTGGCTTAACACAGTCGGTTTAGCGCCGTCTGTGTCAATATGCCTGCATAAACATGGGTTATAAATAGTTTTGAATATTGGTTTTGATTAACACTCTGGTGTAACACCCCGGCTCAAAGGGCTGGGGTGTTGTACGTACTACCGAGCTACTCTGCCGGTATTGCCTGATAGTTGCCTTCGGTCGTAAGGTATTGACCCTCTTTATAAAACGACGAGTGGCCTGACTTCTGAAGAACAGCCACCATAGCCGGCACGTCACGCCCTTCGCTGGTCAGTTTCTTTGCAAATGCGTCAGCGCCCATCGCATCAATCAGTTCAAACGGGCCTTGCGCCCAGTTAAAACCCCACCGCATCGCACGATCAATATTCACAATATCATCGGCGATGGTCGGCACCAAGTTTGCGGCATAACAGAATGTCTCGCTCATCAGATCCCAGGCAAACTGGCCTTCCGGGGTGTCGGATTGCAGCAGTGTTTTAAAATCAGTGAGCTCTTCGTCGAGTGATGCAGGCGCTGACTCACGCCAGTCTTGGTTAACAAGATCAAACACCATCATGGTCTTGGTGCCATCGTCATGTTTGATCAGTTTGTAATAACCACCACCGGTTTTACGTCCCAGTTGGCCACTGGCAATCATTGCGGTTTCAGCGGCCGGAAAGTCAATGTAATCAAAACCCCGATCACCATCAGGCAGATTAACCCGCAGGTTTTTGGCAACTGAGTCCATGATGTCGAGGCCAATCAGGTCAACCAGCCCATACAAACCGGTGGGTGGCAGACCCATGGGTTTCGACATCAATGTATCGATGGTTTCCATACTCAAACCATTTTTCTGTGCGGCAAGCCCTTTGTGGAGTCCGGCCAGTATCCAAAAGCAGCCGATGCGATTACCGATAAAGTTAACCGTGTCTTTGGCGTAAACCACACCCTTGTTCAGGGTGTTGCCAAAAAAGGCTGCCAGTGAGGTCATGACATCGGGGTCGGTGTGTTCGCCGGGCACCAGTTCCAGTAGCCGCATGATATGCACGGGGTTAAAGAAGTGGGTGACGGCAACATCCTGTTTGAAGCGCTCGGGCATGTCTTGGTAGATGTCACGCAGCGGTATGCCGGAGGTGTTGCTGGTCACAATGGAGCCGGTTTTTCGAATAGCCTCCACCCGTTCAAACAACGCTCGCTTGGCTGCAAGGTCTTCAATGATGACCTCACAGATCCAGTCAGATTCCGCTAGCCGGGCGAGGTCGGCGTCGATGGCGCCACAGGTGATTTTTGCTGCCGCGTCACCGGTGATAGCCGGATTGCGTCCGCCCTGTAGTCGCTCGACGGCTTTGGTTGCAGCTTCCTCGGTCAGGTCGAGCAAATGCACATCGAGACCGGCAGCGGCACAAACGCCCGCGATGCCAGCGCCCATGGTCCCTGCGCCGATCACGCCCACGCTATTGATGGTTCGATTCATGGTTGGTTCTCGTGTAAAAGTAGTGACGAAATATCAGGTGCGATACCATACCGTATGCGGCACACTATTTCATGCCGGTATTGACCGGCGTGTGACACCAGAGGACAGTATGGCAGGCCCAAAACACATTAATTTTGACACACTTAGCCTGCATGCCGGGCAAAAACCTGATCGCGAAACCGGGGCGAGAGCTACCCCCATCTATCAGTCTACCTCGTTTGTGTTTAAAGACACTGACCAAGCCTCGTCGCTGTTTAATATCGGACGCGCCGGGCATGTGTATTCCCGCATTTCCAATCCCACCGTCGGAGTACTCGAAGAGCGTGTGGCTTCGCTTGAGGGCGGCGTGGGTGCAGTCTGCACAGCCAGTGGCATGGCGGCCATTCACCTTGGGTTGTCAACACTCGCCGGTGCGGGTAGCCATATTGTGGCCTCTCGCTCTTTATATGGCGGTACCCATAATCTGCTGTCATATACATTGCCGCGCTTTGGCGTCAGCACCACCTTCGTAGATCCCACAGATATCGACGCCTTCGAAAAAGCCATTCAGCCCAACACCAAAGTAATTTTTGGTGAGACGGTCGGTAACCCGAAAATGGAAGTGCTGAATTTGCCAAAACTCTCTGAAGTGGCGCATCGACATGGGCTGCCGCTGGCGGTAGACGCGACATTAACCACACCTTATCTAATACGCCCTTTCGATTACGGCGTTGATATCGTGATGCATTCACTGACCAAGTTCATGGGTGGTCATGGTGTGGCCGTAGGTGGTGCGCTGGTTGACTCCGGAAAATTTGACTGGGAAGGGTCGGGTCGGTTCCCGGAGCTGACCGAACCGTATGCAGGTTTTCACGGTATGGATTTCGTTGAGGAGTTTGGCCCCATTGCTTTCATCATGCGTGCAAGGAAAGAGGGCTTGCGCGACTTCGGAGCAGCACTGAGTCCCACCAATGCCTTTCATATTCTGCAGGGCATTGAAACCTTGCCCATGCGCATGGACCGCCATGTCAGCAACACCCAAAAAATAGTCGACTTTCTGGACTCACACGAAGCTGTTGAATCTGTTGCCCATCCGTCGCTTGCCTCACACCCGGATCATAAACTGGCTAAAGAGCTTCTGCCGAAAGGGTGTGGTGCCGTGTTTAGTTTTGAACTGAAAGGAGGGCGCGAGGCAGGTATGCATTTTATAGATTCACTGGAATTGTTCTCCCACCTTGCCAATGTGGGTGATGCGAAGTCGTTGGTGATACATCCAGCCAGTACGACACACTCAAGAATGGATGCTGAAGCATTACTGAACTCTGGTATATCTGCCGGTCTGATCAGGCTGTCGGTGGGTATTGAAGATTCCGCTGATTTAATTGCAGATCTGTCAGCCGGTCTTCGCGCTGCCCAGAAAGGAGCACGATAATGGAGCTTAGCGTCAACGGACACAAAACCTACGTCTCGACCGGTGGCGTTGATTGGGCGCCAGGTAAACCGTTGCTGTGTCTGATGCATGGTGCATCCATGGACCATACCGTCTGGACTCTCTATACCCGGTATTTTGCCCGCACCGGTTATAACGTGTTGGCACCCGATTTGTCCGGGCATGCCCGCAGCGAGGGTCCTCTACTGACTTCCATAGCTGATATGGGTACCTGGTTAGCTGCACTGGTGGATCAGGCGGTAACGAAAGTTAACACTGACTCTGTGATTCTGGCCGGGCATAGCATGGGATCATTAATCTGTCTTGAGGCTGCGACAAAAGGCGATTATCACTTAAGTCATTTGGCGTTGCTGGGTACAGCTGTTCCCATGCGTGTGGGTGATCCGTTATTGGACGCAGCTAAAGCCAATGAACCGCTGTCGCGTGATATCGTCGCTATATTCGGACATGCCTACGCATCACGCTTAGGCGGTAATCCGATTGCAGGGGTGAGTGTTTTAAATACTGCGTTGGCGTTAATGGCGCAGGCAGGGGATGATGTGATGTATCACGACATGCGCGCATGTCATGAATATGAAACCGGTTTTGATACGGCCGGTTTGGTTACCGCAAAGACCTCGCTGATCGTGGGTATGAAAGACAAAATGACATCGCCGAAACTGGCTGCTTCGCTGGCTGAAAAATTCCCCGATGCCGTTGTGACTCGTTTGGCAGACTCAGGTCACATGATGATGGCAGAGCAGCCCGAGGAAACGCTGCAGGCCATGAAGGCGGCGTTTGCCCGCTAAACCCGAACGCACGCCACAACTATCGTGTTTATGTAAGAACTGTTTTAAGGGACTGTGAACGCATTCCCTATTGATCACTGTGTTTCCGTTACGCTGCTGTATCGTCACTATCTACTGGTATGAGCAGAGCAATAACATGATCACAACCCTTCTCACAAAACGTTGTTGTTCTCACAGTTACAGATATGGGCGGGTACCGTGCCGCAGATTCTCTGGCTGGATAAACCCATCGCAGTCGACTGCGCGATGGGTCAGTCGGATCGCTTGTGTAGTGGCATTGTGGGCTAGCCTGCCGCTGACAGCCAGCGCAGGTCAGGTGCCTGCAACGCTAGAATCCGTTGATAGAGGTACCGTGCAGGGGCAATCGACTGCCTTACGTGCCGTTGATGGACTGACCATGACGTTGTTGCCTAATGCCTATGGGCGGTCGAGCACGGACCTGTCATTTCATTTGTCTGGTGTCCCTGTGTACGCCGGCGGACAGATAGTCATTAATGTCAAGTCTCAGCAGCGTGGTGTGTATAGAGTCTGGTTAACACAGGCGAGCGGCACAGGTGCAAAACTACTGGGTAATGTGCGGTGTTATCTGACTGGTGGTTGCGGCATTTCCTCTGTCAGTTTTCCACTTCCATCCACCGTGGGTGAGGCAACGCGCAAAACTTCAATGCTATTGACGCTTGATTCCGATGCGGGCAGTGGCTCACTCAGCATTGATAGAGTCAAACTTGATTACTGGGGTGGTAATGGCACGTTGTCACCCACCACTAATCTGTCATTGCAGGCACCCATAGCAACCAACGACACCGTCGCAACACCCGTCAATACACCGATCCGCATACCTGTACTGAGTAACGACAGACTTAACGGTTTAAGCGGTTCACTGTATATCCGTCATGTGGGTGCGCCCGGGAGTGGTCGTGCGTATATCGAAGGAAACAATGTGGTTTATCGACCACCGACCAATTACACGGGTCGTGCGAACTTTGCCTATGATGTGGTTGTGGGTAATTCACCGGCGCGACAAGCATGGGTCTCGGTCGCGATTGGACAGGGCGGAGTGACAACAGCACCAGCACCCGTGGTGACCCTCACTGCGCCTATCGCGACTACGCCAGTAACCACTACAACAGCCTCGAGCACCACGCAATCAGTGACTACGACCACTGTGACGCCAGTTGCTACCGTAACAAATCGTACCCGATTCACCCCGGGCGGCAAATTGTACTGGCAGTTGCAGGGAAGTATTGACGCAAGCCGTAATGTGGATGTATTCGGGTTCGATCTTGAAGATAACGAGCGAAACGGGCTAATCAGATTATTGAAGTCCCGCGGTAAGAAAGTCATCTGTTACTTCAGTGCCGGTAGTTATGAGTCGTGGCGTTCTGATGCAGGGCGATTTAATTTCTCGACAGATATCGGCAAGGCGTTGGGTAACTGGCCAGGCGAATACTACCTGAACATTCGTTCTTCCAATGTCCGCAGTGTCATGAAAAGCCGACTGGTGCGGGCGGCTAATGCAGGTTGCGATGCGGTAGAGCCTGATAACACTGACGCCTATCAGGCTCAGTCGGGTTTGAATATTACCGCGGCACAACAGATTGACTATTTAAAATTTCTTGCCAGAGAAGCCCACGCGCTTGGGTTGTCTATCGGTCTGAAAAACACCGTTGATTTAATTGCCACGGGCAGGCTCTATGATGTGTTCGATTGGGCAATGAACGAGAGTTGTTACACGTATTCTGAATGCTTCAGACTGACCCCGTTCATTTCACGCAACAAGGCGGTTTATATTGCCCAGTATCAGAACACGGTAAATAGAAACTGGTGTAATAATGCAGCGTCAAACCGGTTTGACTTGTCTTTTTATAATGCGAATCAAGCGCTTGATGGTAGCCGTTATCAGCCCTGTCGGTAGGCCGTTGTGATGGGCTAAACGCCCGGCTTGCATTATTGACCTTGGGGCGACACAGCGTTACGAAACATCAGAGGTTAACGCGCAATTCAATGCCTGCGAACGCAGTGATGAATCCAGCACACCGGTTTTCTGTTTGCCACCACAAGCAGCGTGCCTGTGCTGATCACCCGATTGAGATTAAGCCGTAGTTAGCGTTGACTCTCGCTCAATCGAACAATCTGCCTATAGCGGCTGTCGAGGCGCTCTGCCAGGGGAGGCAAACCTTTTAGGGATAATGTAGGCTAAATGCTCCAGCTATTAACACGAAAAAACGCCGCTACATTCAATCCAGGAAATGGCCGAGACCATGAACACAGAGTTCTTTTTCTGCCATATCAAGTATTTTGGAGTTGATTTTTCTGTCTGCCAGCGCATTGGCAACAGCTCTGGTTCGGCGGTTCATGGCGCTGGTGCCTCCTTTGGTCGAAGCGACCTCAGCAACACCCAACTTCTCGTATACGCCTTTGAGTCTTGCCTGAACCGCCCTTACCGAGATGCTCCGGTACTCAGCGATAGCGCTGTCAGTAAGACCTATAGCAATATCCACCAATACCTCATATTCCGCAGCATTCAGATCAGGACTCGCTTCAGTGTTATCGCGTGACAAACTGACGGCGCGATCAATGATCGTTTGACCCTCCAAAAATACACCCGATATAGTACGTTTTAATAATTGGCTGGAAGTAGATTTTAGTAAATAACCATAGTTGGCATTTTCAGGAGCTACTCTGTAAATGCCACGCACATAAGCCTCATCAGCATAGTTTGACCAGAACAAAATAGGTGTCGCCGGATTTTTCGCCCATGCCGTACGCGCTACATCAACACCGGATCTCCCCGGCATTTGAAGATCCAGAACGATACTGGAGTAATCACAATTTTGTAGCAAAACAATAGCCTCTTCGCCATCTTTGGCTTCAGCAACTTCTTTTTGTCCCAGTTCGGTTTCCATGATGGTTTCATAGAGAAACCGTCTGTGAAGATCATCATCTTCTACAATCAATACTGTGAAAGTCATGTGTATCCTGAACGATTGGATTGTTATGTGATGGGTGCGGTCAGAAAAACACGTGTGCCAGAGGGTTCGACTGAGTCTATCTCCAGACGTGCCCCGAAAAGAGCTGCACGCGTCTGCATATTAAAAAGCCCACCACGATTGTGTTCCTGACTACGCTCCAAGCCACAGCCATTATCTACCACTGACAATGCCATAGATTCGTTATCCTCGAACAATTCAACATGAATGCGGCTGGCACCCGAGTGTTTGAACGCATTGTGAATTGCCTCCTGAGCAATTCGGTAAAAACCAAACTCAATATCGTCAGAATAAGCGCTCACCGTTTCTGGCAGATGCTGTTCAAACGTCAGCTCGGTGTTAGGCCGAATGGCACTTTCTTTCTCTACCAAATGTCGTACAGCTTCCGCCAGCCCAAACAATTCCAGCACGGATGGTCGGGCAGCATCAACTATTCGTCTCAGTTCGGTGAGGCAGTGGATAACGTCTGATTTCAGCTCACTGAGTTCAACCACATTCAGTTTTTCTTTATCTTGTAGGGTTCGCGAAATGCGTGACAGATCAGCCAGTGTTTGATCATGCAGTTCCATGCCCATTTGCGCTCTGTTTTTTTCAAGATTACCGGCCAACACCTTGGCACCGGTCAGTAGCCCCTCACGTAACTGCGCTTCGCGCTCTGCAGCCAACCGCGCCTGGTTGATCTGGTCAGACTGCAGTAATCCGTGTGCATACGGACTGATGATCCGGCTAATCACCAATGCATTGGCGATATCATTCTTTGTGTAAGCAGTGGTAGTGGTTCTGGAGAAAGACAGAGCACCGATGACTTTGCCTGAAATAAGCATGGCAACATGTAGGCGAGCTCTGAGATTTGCCTTGAAGATAGGTGCCGTGTACATACCTTCTTTTTGAAACTGCTTATCGTTGTGGGCATCTGGCGTAACGATATACTCGACATTATTCAGAAATATCTCTCGAATAGGGCTGTCGCTCACCGATCGTGTGGCCCCACCCCATTCGGTATTAAGGCCCGTCTCGAAGGTCTGTAACAACTGACCGTCTTCCAATAAAATTGCAGCATCGAAGTGATCGTGCGTTAGAAACGATACGACATCACCTGATACCGACTGAATGACTTCAGCCAGTGTCCAGCGCCCGGCGACCGCAGTGGCGACATTGATGATTTCGTCTACAGATAAAGTGCAATCGCTGCTGATAATTGACATGATTCTTAGCCTACCACAGGTTTTTTCATCTTGGCGCCAGAAAGTCAATTAACGTATCGGGCGCAGATAGTCTGCCGAAGAAGGCGTAGCGAATACCCGAAACACGTACTGCGGATTCCCGTAGTTATTCTGCGCCAATCCACATATACGGCGTTTACGCTCGCTGTTAAGGTGTTGGTCACTGCTCGCTGACTCTCTCAGCTTATGATACTCAGCGGATATCTCCTTCGAAAAGGACATTGGCATAACCAAAAATGACCGTGTTATTGTCGAACGCCGCACTGGAAAAACTGCACTCCGGAATGGAATGGGCTGAAGGTCCGGCGTATTTTCCAGCGCATGACACGCTAATATTTTCGGATATCCCAAACAGCCAGCTATTGCAATGGGTGCCGGGTCTTGGTGTCAGGGTGCTCGATCAGCAATCCAACTATACCAACGGTAACACGTGTGACTCAGCAGGACGGCGCATCAGTTGCGAACATCTCACCAACGCTGTCGTAAGAATCGAAGGCGATGGCAGCCGGACGATAATCGCATCAACATACAATCACAGCCGGTTGAATTCACCTAACGACGTTGTAGTATCTGATGATGGTGCAATGTGGTTTACAGATCCCTCATACGGCATCTTAAGTGAGCGAGAGGGTCACCCGCGCGCTTCAGAGCAACCCGGTTGTCAGGTGTACAGGGTCGATCCGCAAAACGGAAACATTTCGATCGCCTGCGACAGTCTCTACATGCCAAACGGACTGGCTTTCTCTATCGATGAGAAAACACTCTATGTTGCTGATTCCAGTCACTCCCATTTCTCCGATGGATTCCATCATGTCTATGCGTTTGACGTCGCCGCAGGCGGATCGTTGTCTAACCAGCGTGTGTTCTACGAGGTAGCTTATGGAGTCCCTGATGGAATGTGTGTAGACGAGCACGACAATGTGTGGTGTTCGTCTGCAAGAGGCATCGAGGTCATCGCCGCTGATGGCAGTCAGATCGCCCATCTGCCGGTGCCTGAAACTGTCGCGAACCTGACATTTGGAGGGCCAGAAGGCAATCGGCTTTTTATCACAGCAACTACGTCACTTTATGCAGTTTACACAGGCGTCAGAGGTAAGGAATGGCTTGACGCCAAGTCGTCAAAATAGCAAAAACTCACTGGAGGATTAAAATGTCTCAATCAAACGAAAAGAAGCCTGGCAACAGGCGCCAATTTATTAAAACTGCTGCACTTGGCAGCGCCGTCGTCGGTTCCGCCATGGTGGTGCCGACTCTGCCGCTGAATTCTACGGGCGGAACTGCGAGAGCAGCGACAGATGGCCCGCATAAAATGGCTTTTATTCAATGGATGCCGCATACCGTACCCAACGCGTGGAGCAAGGGGATTGAGGAAGTCTTGGGGCCGCAGCAAGGTGTTGAGTACCAATTACTGGATGGGCAGAACAAAGTAGAAGTACAGGTCAGCCTGATGGAAACCCTGATCAACGATGGCGCAAAAGTCATATTCCTGCAGCCCATCGACTCTGTAGCGCTTGCTCCCTCCATTGCCTCCGCCAAACGCCGTGGCATTTCTGTGATCACGCTTAATATAGATGCGACCGAAGAGCACGCTGCACATGTTGAGATGAATCATTTTTTTGGTGCAATGGACATCGCAAAAACAATGGGCGAAAAAATGGGTGGCGCCGGTGAAGTGGCTATTCTGAATGCGCCTCCCGGAATAATCATTCGTGATCAACGAACAAACGGTTTTATCGAAGGTATGGCCAAACACCACCCGGACATAAAAATAGTCGCTGACGTGAATGCCGAGTGGTCACGGAAAAAGGCGCAAGACGTGTTAAATACCATCCTCGCTTCCAACCCGAATCTTACCGGCGTCTACGGTGTTAACGATTCGATGGCACTGGGTGCAGTCGATGTGGCAAAACAGAAAGGCGTGTTGGACAAAATGACTATCTTTGGCAACGATGGTGAGAAAGACGCACTGGAGTCCATCGAAAACGGGGAATTAACCGGTACGCAATATACCGATGTCTATCAGCAAGGCCGGTTTGCTGCCTCCGCTGCGACGGTGCTGGCTACAGGAGGGGTTTCTGCGAGGGATTTCCAGTCTCAAGGACAGCTTCTGATGCCTTATGTTATCGCAACAGCAGATAATGTGGGTGATATTCAAACTGCACAGCGCTGGTGATCCTTCGACCCAAATGCAGGTTGACGGGGTTTAATCCCGTCAACCTGACTGCAGAAATTATTTAACAGTGCGAAGCAACGTGTTTAGGCGTATACCGAACCTTGGTCTGATCCTGTTTTTTACGTCACTGACTGTGTTCTTTCTGGTCTTTGCCAATAATTTTGCCACACTCACCAACGCTGAAAATATTCTCGCTGGGTACTCGTTCATTGCCATTATCGCATTGGGCCAGATGTTTCCGATCATGGCCAGAGGCATTGATCTAAGCACGGGTTCCATTCTGGCACTGACCGGTATGATAGTGTTCGATTGCATGCTGCTGCTGGAGCTTCCGGGTTGGATCGCCATAGCGGCAGGCATTCTTATCGCGTCTGTGGCTGGCGCCTTTAACGGTATTTTAATTGCCTATTTTAAACTTCAGCCTTTCGTTGCAACGCTAGCAACCCTTGCAGGTTATCGTGGCCTGGTATACGCCATATCCGGCAGACAACTGCAGCCCGAACTGGCGACAACACCTTTGCGGGATCCGGCGATAAGCCAACTTAGCGAATTCCATGATGTTGGCGCGTGGAGCGGGCTTGACCGTCTCGTTAGTCTCCCTTGGATTCCGGTGTCCTTCTTTGTGCTTTTGAGCGTTATGTTCGCGCTCTACATTTTGCTCTCACATTCTCCCTATGGCACTGCGCTGAAGGCGACCGGTGGAAACTATGAAGCAGCTCGTCTCGCGGGTTTGCCGGTTAAGCTGATAACAGTTTCTGCCTACATGCTGTCGGGGCTACTGACCGGAATAGGGGCTGTACTGCTCGTATCCCGGCTCACTACGTCTACCGAATCGCTTGGCATTGGTATGGAGCTGACAGTCATCGCGGCCGCAGTTATCGGAGGAACACGACTTCAAGGTGGTAAAGGAAATGTTCTTGGCCCGGTGCTGGGTGCTTTTTTGTTGGGCATCATTCTGGTCGGTTTGACCTTGATGGGCATATCCCAGTTTGTGCAACAGATGCTCACCGGCGCAATTTTGCTGGCAGCGGTTGGATACGACTCCTTTAAGACGAGGATTCGCGCATGAGCGCTGCGCCACTGATTGAGACCATTGATGTCTCCAAACAATTCGGCGATTTTGTTGCGCTGAAATCTGCCAATATTTCTGTTGTTGCCGGTCGTGTGTTGGGATTCGTCGGGTCAAACGGTGCCGGCAAGTCTACCTTGATCCGCGTGATTACCGGCGCTCATTCACCTAGCAGCGGTGAACTCAAGGTACGCGGACAACGCATCGAGAATGCTGACCCGGCATTGATGCGTAGATTGGGTGTTGCCTGTATCTATCAGCACTCCAGCCTTGTTCCTGCGCTAAGTGCCATTGACAATATATTTCTTGGTCGCCAAATTCGCAATCGCCTGCGACTGATTGATCACCGTGCCCAGCGAAGGCGACTGGAGGAAGTGATGACACAGTTTGGTATTGTCATAGACCCTCATGAATTCATTGAAAACTTAAGTCCAGTCGCCCAGAAAGAGGTTGAAATTCTCAAAGCACTTGTCGCAAATGCAGACGTGATATTGATGGACGAGCCCACCGCTTGGCTAAGTTTGATTGAGGTTAAAGCGCTTCAGGACACAATTCGCAAACTAACCTCGGCTGGCAAAGGCGTCGTGTATATCTCTCATGTACTCGACGAGGTTTTCGAAATCTGTGATGACATCACGATTTTACGCGACGGTACGATGGTGTGGACTGGCCCAACCGAAGATATCGACCGACCACAGCTGGTTAATCGTATGGTTGGTAATGTGTTGGATTCAACTGTTCGTGTCGCGCCAAAGGCTCAAGGTCATTCACGCAGCACAGCCAAGGCTTATCTCTCTGTTAGCAAACTGACTCGTAAAGACAGTTTCAAAGATGTGACTTTCGACGTGTATGCCGGTGAGATTCTGAGCTTTGCCGGACTGATTGGGTCAGGGCGAACCGAGGTGGCGAAAGTTCTGTTTGGCGATGACAAGCCTACCTCTGGACAGATTATGAAACAAGGCAGCGAAGTTACCCTGAAATCTCCGCGTGAAGCGATAGCGCATGGCATCTGCCTGCTGCCTGAGGATCGTCACGCTGAGGGGTTGTGTCTGGAACATACCACGTTGGAGAACACTGTCATTCCCTCGTTGGATGTGCTCACGAAGCACAGTATCTTAAGTCAGTCCGCTATGGCCGATCTGTGTCGTCGACAGATACATAATCTCAATATCTTGCCGCCAGATCCTGACAAGGTGGTGGGTCGCATGAGTGGAGGGAACCAACAAAAGGTACTGCTGGGTAAATGGATCGAAAAACAACCCCAACTGTTGATACTTGATGAACCAACCGTAGGCGTGGACGTAGGCGCTAAAGCAGAAATCTATACAACGATACGTAACTTAAGGGATGCAGGGGCCGCTGTCATTGTGATTTCCTCAGACATCGAGGAGATCATGACTCTGTCTGATCGGATTTTGGTATTCAAAAATGGAGAAATAGCTGACGAATTTGACGGCAGCAAGATCGATAACGACACGCTTATTTCAGCCATTGGCGGATAGAAAATACTCGTGCTAACAAAAATTCGTCACAATGCCAGTCATCTTGCGCTACCGATTGCACTGATAACGCTTTCCCTGATCTTTACACTGGCTGAGCCCGCATTTCTCTCGCCGGATAATCTGAACGGTATCCTGCGCCAAGTCGCCCTGACCGGCATCATGGCAATATTCATGACGTTTGTCATTATGACTGGCGGTATCGATCTATCGATCGGGCCAGTGATGGCATTAGCTGGCCTTGCCGCTTATTTTGCGATCTTTGGGGCCGGTCTGCCTATTGGTATTGCAGTCTTTTTAGGGATTTTAACCGGCGCTGCGGTCGGTGCTATCAATGGGCTTGCCATTGTCTCCTTACGAATTCCTCCAATCATTATGACCTTGGGCATGCTATCCATTGTCCGTGGATTTGCGTTACTGATGGGCGGCCCTGATCTTCACCAAATTCGTGATGAACCGGCTTATACATTTTTAGGTAACGGGCTGGTGATGGGTTGGCCAGTGTCTGTTTGGGTGTTTTTGTTGTTAACGGTGATGATGACATGGACGCAAAAACGAACCAGCTTCGGATTGTTAGTGTCATCGATAGGCGATAACGCCAGAGCCGTTCATTTATCTGGCCGTTCAACCGGTAAGACAGTATGCCTGGTTTACATATTGAGCGGTGTGGGTGCGGCTATTGCTGGCATTCTATTGTCCAGCCAAGTCCATACGGCATCGGCAACTTATGGTGAGTTCGGAACCGAACTTGATGTTATTGCGGCAGTTGTGCTTGGCGGAGCGAATCTGATGGGTGGTAAAGGATCTGTATTCCGCACTTTTCTGGGTGTTTTGCTACTGGGCGTAATTAACAATGGCCTGAACATTATGAATGTGCCAGTTGATCAGCAACTGATGTTCAAGGGAGCCATTATCATCGTAGCGCTGTCACTCTCCGAGTGGGCTCAGCGGACAAGAAAAGTATAACGGCAAAGCCGCCATAACAATCACCTGCCTATAAAATAGGTAAAATCAAAGTGGTGCATTGTAGGTTGCACGGCTTTTGTTGTGCAAACCAGTCCATTTGCGGACCAAACGCTCTGCGACGGTCTGTTCGTAAACAACATGCCGCTGATATTGCGCGTCATAGTGGTTAATCAATCAGCGTTTGCAGGTGACCTTCCTGATCAACTCCATCTGCGCCAGGCCACCGGGTTCGCTATTCGGTTCAGCCCGATTTTTCATCAATGATTTTCTGGAAGGCCGCCAACGTCTCTTCGGAGACGTGGTGCTCGACGCCTTCGGCATCCTGAACGGCGGTATCTTCCGAGACACCAATAGCCTGCAGGAACGCGACCACAACATCGTGGCGAGCGCGGCTGCGTGTTGCCAGTTCGCGGCCACTGTCGGTCAGAAAAATAGAGCGATAAGGTTCTGACGTGACATACCCTTCTCGCTGCAATCTGGCGACTGTTTTGTTCACGGTTGGTTGGCTTATGCCCAGCCGTTCGGCCAGATCGACAATGCGGGCCTCGCCTTTGGCCTCGATCAGATCGCCTATGAGTTCAACATAGTCCTCTGCCACCTCCAACTGATGCGCCTGGCGCACCACGCCAAATACTCGGGCTTGTTCAGCTGCCTCTACGAGGGGTCTGGCGTCTCTATCGTCGGATTCGGTCAAGGGTTTGATTGCTCACAATTCGAGGGCGCATTGTATCTTTTAGGGGTTGATTGGAGCAAATGTTGCCTTTACATAGTAGTATAGCCATGGCTATACTCTGTCGTGAACGCTTAAATTGCTACCCTTTACAATAGATCTGCGAGACATACTGACAACAGTACCGTGAACTGGTTTAACTACTCATCAAGCATGTTGGCTGAAAAGCCGCCCACAGGTGTTTCTGGCAAGCCTGTCCGGTCACTGCGTGCTCGATTTAGCAGGGGGTTGTCGGTAATCACTGCACTATTTTGGTGCATGCTGTTGACTGGCGTACAGGCCCCGGTCTGGGCGCAGAGCAGCGCCGACAGCGCGCCCCTCACTGTTGTTGTTACCACCGGCATGGTGGCGGATGTGGCTCGTGGTGTTGGTGGTGATTTGGTGTCTGTCACCAGCCTGATGAATGCTGGAGTAGATCCACATCTTTACAAGCTGACCCGCCGTGATTTGAGTCGGCTTATGAGCGCAGATCTTGTGCTCTACAGTGGTCTGAAGCTCGAAGGCAAAATGGACGCTGTTATCGCCCGGCTCAAAAAGCAAAACCGTCCGGTCGTGGCGCTTGCTGAATCTATCTCCTCTGATCGGCTGTTAACGTCTGGCGACTACGCCGGGCAGTATGATCCGCACATTTGGATGGACGTCAGTCGCTGGCGTGAAACCATACCGGCGGTGTCGCAGGCACTCGGTCGTCTGTTACCGGAACAGGCCGATACCTTTGCGGCCAATGCCGAGCGATATGCAGACGAACTGCAAACATTACATCAGTCGGCTCAACAAAGCCTGAACAGTATTTCTGTCAACAACCGTGTGTTGGTGACCGCTCACGATGCGTTTGGTTACTTCGGTGACGCCTATGATATTGAAGTCATTGGTGTTCAGGGTGTCAGCACGGAATCTGAAGCTGGTCTAAAACGTATAGAGACCCTGGTAGGGCTGTTGGTTGAGCGGCAGATTCCCACGGTGTTTGTCGAGTCTTCGGTTTCACGTCGGAACGTCGATGCGCTGATCGCAGGTGCTGCGGCACAAGGTCATGATGTCAGCATTGGCGGTTCGTTATTCTCAGACGCGACCGGGCCCGCCGACACATGGGAAGCAACCTACCGTGGCATGATTGAACATAACGTGAATACCATTGCGACAGCGTTGGGTGGCAACCCTTTGGCTGACTCGCTTAATCCGGCTAACAACAGCTCGGCCAGCAATGGCTTGGTCATGGAGGTTAACTGACATGGTGGTATCCAATCAGTTTGCAAGGTTCCCCGAGCATTCCATCGCGGGAGAGCACAGTCCGTTATCCGTCACCGATCTTGGTGTCAGTTATTCCAAAACGCCGGTGTTATGGAAAGTCGACTACGTGGTGCCCACCGAAGGTCTAACGGCCATCATCGGCCCCAACGGTGCCGGTAAGTCCACCTTTATCAAAGCCTGTCTTGGCCTGGTGCCCACGATCACCGGACAAATTGAGGTGTTTGGAAAACCGTTGGCAGAGCAACGCGAGCTGCTCAGTTATATGCCGCAGCGCAGCACACTTGACTGGGACTTTCCGGTGTCTGCCATTGATGTCGTGATTATGGGGCGCTACCGCAAAATTGGTCTGTTTCGACCGGTGCGCAAGCGTGATCGCGATGCAGCGATGGTGGCACTGGAGCGCGTTGGTATGGGTGCTTACGCTGATCGCCCGATAGGTCAACTGTCAGGCGGACAGCAGCAGCGGGTCTTGCTGGCGCGGGCGCTCATTCAGGACGCGATGTTGTATTTTATGGATGAACCGTTTGCCGGTGTTGATGCTGCAACAGAACTGGCCATTTTTGATGTGTTGCAATCACTCGAAGGTGAGGGCAAGTCAGTCATTTGTGTTCACCATGACCTGCAGACGGTCGCCGAAAATTTTGACAACATACTGCTGCTTAACACCCGAAAGGTGGCATCTGGCCCGGTCGAAAAAACCCTGACATTCAAAAACCTGCAGGCAGCCTATGGTGGCAGATTGCGCGGTCTTGCTGATATCGCTGTTGACGGTCACCTCGCCACAGCGTAAATCCACTGTGCCGTACACCCGTTAATCGTTCTTGCCCCGCCATTCGCGTGTCGTTACCCTCACGCTTAGACCTGCCTGTCGCAGTTCTTACCTTTCCAAGGTTATCTGTCGTCATTTGCCTTCGAGGGCTACTTGACGACATTTATCCGGTAAAGTCTGCCCGTCAAAATCTACCAGGCAAAATCTACCAGGCGACATCCATACGCCGCTATTCAGAAACTGTTATCCGCACGGTATTGTGCCTGCCATCCTTTTGCAGACGCGGGCCAACAATACCCGGCAATGGTCCGGTGCCGGGTGAACCACTGACATGTTAGACATCAGTACGGTTTTTAACGCTATCGGGTATAACACGCGTGTTGTATTCATGGGTGTTACGCTGCTCGGCGTGGCGGCGGGCGTTGTCGGTACCTTCACGTTTCTTCGTCGACGTTCGTTATTGTCCGATGCGCTCAGTCATGCCACGTTACCCGGAATCTGTGTTGCGTTTCTGTTGGGCAATGCAGTGGGTCTGAACGCAAGGTCGTTACCGGTACTGTTGTCGGGTGCTGCGTTGTTTGGCGTGATCGGTTTAATGTCGGTGCAGTGGTTAAACCGGCAAACCCGTCTCAATGAGGATGCCTCTATCGCAGTGGTGCTCAGTGGCTATTTTGGTTTGGGCGTTGTGTTGCTCACATTGGTGCAAACTGTCAGTACCGGCAACCAAGCCGGACTGGAGAGCTTTATTATGGGGCAGACTGCGGCTATGTCGGCTGGTGAAGCATTGGCGATTGCAGTGCTCGCGTTTGTTGCCATACTGATTACCGTGCTGCTGTTTAAAGAGTTGATGCTCTATAGCTTTGATCCGGACTTTGCGCAGGGGCAGGGCTGGTCGGTTGATCGGCTTGACTATGTCGTGGCAGGTTTGACGGTTTTTGTTACTGTGATCGGTCTTCAGTCAGTCGGGCTGATTTTAATTGTGGCATTACTGATCATTCCGCCGGTCAGCGCTCGTTTTTGGACCGATACCTTATCTCACCTTGTTGTCATCAGTGGTGGCATCGGCGGTCTCAGTGCATTGACCGGTGCCTTGTTGTCGTCGCAGATCGTGAACATGCCAACCGGTGCCATTATCGTGTGTTGTGCGGGTTTTCTGTTTGTTGTCAGTCTGTTGTTTGCGCCGCGTCGGGGTGTTATTGGCGTGTTGCTGCGACGGGCCACAAGTCAACAAAAGCTGCTGCAAACCCGCCAATTGATTGCACTACTCAAACCCACCGCACCGTCCAGGCTAACTCCCCGACAGCAACGTGTTATGGCTGCGCTTGCATCGAGAGGGTTGGTTAAGAATCATCAGCTGACACCTGCAGGCGTTGAGATGGCAACGCAGGCCAGAGACAATCTGCGGTTGTGGGAAGAATACTTGTTCGAACCCACGGGCCAGCTGCCGGAGAACTGTCAATGGGGCGTCGATGATATTCATCAGATGTTGCCGGAAGACAGTGTGCGTCTACTGAGCGGTCGTCTTAAAAAACGAATGGCTGAAGAGTCTGTGTCATGACCGCTATCGAGTTTTTGCAAATTGATTTTCCGGCTATGCTCGCCGCAGGTCTTGCCGGCGTTATCTGTGGATTATTGGGTAACCTGTTGGTACTTCGCCGTCAGAGTCTGATGGGAGATGCGATAGCGCATGCTGTGTTGCCGGGTATTGTCATCAGCTTTTTGCTCACCGGTGCACTGGGTGCGACCACGGTGCTGTTGGGGGCTACGGTGTCAGCCATTGTTGCTGTCGTTTTAATAGAGGGAGTGCGCCGTTTTGGTGTGGTTGAACCCGGCGCCAGCATGGGGGTGGTGTTCACGTTAATGTTTGCGATAGGTATCGTGCTGGTGTCGGTGTTTGGCGCTGATAATGTGCATCTGGAGCCTGAGCACATACTCTTTGGTCAACTTGAAAACATTGTTTGGCTGGATGCGTCGGGCTGGTCTGATGTGTTGAGTGTTGAACGTCTGTTAACTCTGCCATCAGAGGTGTTATTGCTCGGCGGTGTGCTGGTGATGACAGTGGGTTTTATCACTGTGTTATCCAAAGAACTGAAAGTCACGTCTTTCGACCCTTCGTTCGCGTCGGCTGCTGGTCTGCCCGTTATGGTGATTCATTTTGCCTTGATGATTATGGTTGCGATCGCCACTATCAGTGCATTCACATCCGTAGGTTCCATTCTCGTGATTGGTCTGCTGGTTTGTCCTGCTGCCACTGCACGGCTGTTGACTGACCGCTATCAATGGCAAATGAGATTGAGTGCGCTGTTTGGACTGTTGGCAAGTTTGGGCGGGTACACGCTTGGCTCTTTAGTGCCACTGTATCTGCAACTCGATTTCAGTCTCAGTGCATCGGGGATGATTGCTGTATTCGCGGGGTTAATGGTAGTCGTGGCAGCGCTGGTGTCTCTACGACGGCGCAATCAGGTTATCTACGAATTTAACCCCGACCAAGCCGGGCAGTAGGCTGCTACTGACGAATACGAAAGTCGTTAAGACCCGACGGGTCAGCGCCACGCATCAGGAACAGAGTTCGCTCGCTATGATTGACCAATGATTTTTCTTCGCTAATGCGTGTAGCGAGCGCGCGATCATACACGGAGGTGGTTGGCATAAAACGTAAGGTCATGCCGCGGCGTGATTCAGTGGAGTGATTGGCGTCTGACCCATGCAGCAAATACACATCGTGTAGCGAGATTTCGCCAGGTTCAAGCGCTATGGCTACCGCATCGGCTTCGTTGTATTCACTGGTATCGAGCTCCTGACTTAACGTGAGGTTGGTGGCGGTGTTGGTGTGGTGTTGTCGAAGTTTGCGGTCTGTATGGGAGCCTGGAATGACTTTGAGGCAGCCATTCTCGGGTGTGGCTGCATCAATGGCTATCCAGACTGTGCAAGTTGCCAGGGGTCTGATGGGCCAGTACTCGCCGTCCTGGTGCCATGGCGTTGCGTGTCCGCCATTGGCAGGTTTGGCAAAAAAGCTCGCGTTCCATAATGCAATGTCTGGCCCTAATACCTGTTCAACACAGTCGAGAATGTACGGTGTTCTGGCAATGGCCAGGTACCACGTGTCGTAGCCCAGTAAGTTAGGGCAATAGTGGTAGAACTCAGGGTGTTTGGCCAGCAGGCGGTTATGTGCCTCTTTGATGTCGTCAACGACATCTGCTGGCAACCGCTCTGTAGCGGTGACATAACCTTTTTCGTGATACTGATTAACCTGCTGTGGTGTTAACACAATACGGCTCTGGCGTATTAGTCAGCGTCGCTCGGGGCTGAGCTGGCCAGATTGGCATTGGTCAGATTCGCATTGGCCAGACCTGACATAATGGCCTCGCTGATTTGCGCGACATCACCAACACCGGCCACTTTCACATACGCGGGTGCGTGAGCTTCGCCGCTTCGACTCCAGGAATCGTAGTATTCTTTTAAAGGAGCGGTCTGCTCGTGATACACCGACAAACGCGTGCGTACGGTATCTTCGCTGTCATCAACGCGCTGAATCAGTGGTTCGCCAGTCACGTCATCGGTGTCGGCAACCTTGGGTGGGTTGTAGTCAATGTGATAGCTGCGTCCGGAAGCCTCGTGTACCCGGCGTCCGCTCATGCGTTTGATGATCTCTTCATCAGCCACATCAATTTCAATGACGGCGTCCAAAAAGACGCTCGCATTTTTCATGGCCTCGGCCTGTGCCAGCGTGCGCGGAAAGCCGTCGAACAAAAAACCCTCACGGCAATCAGCCTCGGTGATGCGTTCCTTGACCAAGCCGATAATGATGTCGTCGGACACCAGCGCGCCAGAATCCATCACAGCTTTCGCTTCAAGCCCGAGCGGTGTTTGTGCCTTAACGGCGGCACGCAGCATATCGCCGGTGGAAATTTGGGGTATGCCAAACGCTTTGGTCAGGTAAGCCGCCTGTGTGCCTTTGCCGGCGCCGGGTCCGCCTAATAGCAAAAGTTTCATGGTATTTCCTCGATCTAAAAGTAAATCCTGCCTGGTGTGGCCAACGGGCCAAGGCATGTGTGCGGGTCAACAAACTCACTCAGCACATCTGCCACCAGACGTAATGCTGGCACTTTAAACGAATCAACGCGGCCTTTCCATGCAGTTTGCGGCCTAATGGGGCAAACCGCGTTAAAATACTCGAATGACTAACGAAATAAATGCACAAACCGTCGGCCGTCTCCGTGAAGACCTGAAATTTCAGGCCACGCTGTGCGAGCACCCGTTCCAGTTTCAGACCACTTGGGGGCTCTTCTCTCCACGCGCGATTGATGAGGGCACTGAACTGCTGCTCGATTATATGGATATCAAACCTGACGCCAACTGCATAGATCTCGGGTGCGGTTACGGGCCATTGGGTATGACTATGGCTGCGATGGCACCCGGTGGTATCACCCATATGATCGACAAGGACTTTGTGGCGGTGGATTACGCTGCCAGAAATGCGGCGCTTAATGCGTTGACGAATGTCGAGGTTTATTTGAGTAATGGTTTTTCACACGTACCGGATGGCGCTCGGTTTGACACGGTGGTATCAAACCTGCCAGCGAAAGCCGGTAAAGAACTGTACTACCTGTACTTCTATGACGCTTTAGCGCGAATGAACGTGGGTGCCACCTTTTATGTGGTGACCATTAATGGTTTGCGTGGGTTTATCAAGCGTGTGTTCGGTGAGGTCTTTGGTAACTACGACAAACTCAAACAAGGCAAGCAGTATACGGTGGCAGTTGCCACCAAAACCTCAGAGACCGAGTTGTCTTTCGTTAAGCCTCAGCGCTAGTCAATGCTTTTGTGTGGCAGCCTCTGCAGCCGTTGCCACTGGTAAACGGCTCAACGTCGTGCTCCTCCGCTGGCACGGCGCGGTGACAATTGGGGCACAGTAATGCCCCGGTCTCAGCCAACCGGGCATCTACCTCAACCCGGTCATCAAAGACGAAGCAGTCGCCTTGCCAGTGCTCGCCGCCGCACTGTTCCAGGTAATTCAGGATACCGCCCTCGATCTGATACACCTCTTTGAAGCCATTTTGTAACATCCATGGTGCAGCCTTTTCACAACGAACCCCACCGGTACAGAATGTGACGACAGGTTGCGCTTTGATGTCGGGGTCTAGCGCACCTGCGGCCTCGGTGAAATCCCGAAACGTGTCGATGTCGAGTGCAACGGCGCGTTTGAACGTACCGGACTCCACCTCGTAACGATTACGCGTGTCCAGTAATGTAAAGGCACGACCCTCATCGAGCCATTGTTTTAACTGATCGGGCGCAAGGTTGGGTGCCGGTGTTTTGAGGGGTTTCGTTATGCCACCATCGAACGCAATGATTTCATGACGGATCCTGACTTTCAGTTTTGAAAAGGGTAAGAAGGTGGAGACAGACTCTTTGAACCACAAGTCTGCGAACCGTCGGTCGTTTGCAAACCATTCTCTTGCCTGTTGGATGTGTGCTTCGGTCCCGGCGAGCGCAACGTTAATACCTTCATTGGCAAGTAACACCGTACCCAGCACACCGGTGTTGGACAATGCGTCATGCATGTCAGCTTGCAACAAAGGCAGCAGATCAAGGTCAATGAATTTATACGCGATGATATTGTGGAACGTGGGCATAGCGGATGAGTGACGCGTTGGTCATGATGTCAGGGTCCGTATTGTACCGAAATGCGCTAGACTTTCACTCTTCAGCCCGGGTTGTCCTATGTTTTTGAGAGCTAACACGACAAAAATGCTGCGTCCCTTTGCGTATCTTCGTGAGCACGGCTCTGCGCCCTTTGCTGTTCCGCGTGTTGTGTCGCGCGGTGATCTTGGCTTTGGTTCAGGCACTGGTTTGGGCTTGGCGTTGAGTGAGGGTCTGGGCAAGGATCCGGGCAAGGGTTTGGGCATTAACCGCAAGGCAGATCTTGATGCGTCTCCTTCTGGCGGTCATCCTGTCAAATACATTTCTCCGTGCAACACGACCCTGTCGGGTGTTTGCCTTGATAAACCGCGCGATTGGTTTGCTCGTCGTTGCGGTTCCGTCGTCTCTTCACTCATGTCATCCAGGTTGCCGGCAGTTGCGGCGATTTTTGCCATTGGCTTATCGACCCATGATGTGTTGGCCGCTGACAAAGATGCCTATACGATTGAGCGTTTTCAGTTTCAGGCGGCACGTTCGGCATTGGCTGACGGCGACCTTGAGACCTTTCGTTCGTTGTCGGAGTCATTGGTTGACTATCCGATACACCGCTACCTCGCGTACGAGGCCCTGCGTCGCAGCATTTCCGAACAGGCCGATGCGCAATCCATCGCGCTGGTTGATACTTTCCGGGACCGTTACGACGATACAGCGCTCACCCGTTTGTTAACCCGGCATCTACAGCGTCGATTGTTCGCCGAGGATCAGTGGGGGTTGTTTTTAACCGTGTCAACGTCTGACCTTGCGGCGAGCTTACCCTGTCGCGAGCTTCGTGCCCGTGCCGAAACTGGCCAAATAGATGGCTTCGACGAGCAGAGCGTTAAGCTTTGGTCTGATCCATCGTCAATCGGCGACGCGTGTCGTGATGTGCTGGCAACGCTTGAAACGGAATCCAAGCCCGGCATTGTTGCTATCTGGGAGCGCATCTATAACGCTATTGATCAGAACAAACCTGATCTTGCCCGCGAGCAAGCGGCGCTGCTGACACGCAGTGACAAAAATTTGGTGCTCGGCTGGATTGATGCCACTGACGACCCACAATCCTTTCTGACAAGCGGCAAACTGAAAGATGACACTCTGCTGAACCGTCGAATTATTCGGGATTTGGTGTGGCGATGGTCCAAAGATGACCCGGTTGCAGCCTATGAACACTGGCGCTCATTACGCACAGTTTACGGATTCAAGCGTGATAATCGCTACGACCTTGACCGAAAATTCGGCTTAAGAGCGGCGTATCGACGACTGCCGGAATCGGTGGCATGGTTGAACGCGTTCACGGTGAAAGACGACGATCTTGATATTCAGGAGTGGCGCATACGGGCAGCGTTGCACGACCAGAACTGGGACGCTGTTAGCGCCGGTATCAGTGCACTGCCCCAGCAGGAACAGGAAGAGGATCATTGGGCTTATTGGGTTGCCCGTGTCAAAGAAGAGCGCGGTGATGAAGCCGGTGCGCGGGCGATTTACACCGAGTTGGCAGAGCTGCAGTCGTACCACGGTTTTTTGGCAGCCGACAAACTCGGGACATCCTACTCACTGTTTGATCAGGCCGTTGATGCAGACAACACTGTGCTGGCAACACTGCAACAGAACGAGCAACTGATCCGGGCACGGGAGTATCACCATACTGGCGTGAGCTGGGAGGGTCGGCGTGAATGGTCTGCTGCGGTTAAGGGGTTTGATGCCGAAGAACTCAAAGCCAGTATTGTGCTGGCAACACAATGGGATATGCCTGATCGTGCTATTGCCAGCGCCGGTATGGCTGACGAGCGCCGGGCATTGCAACACCGGTTTCCGGTCCTGTATCAGCCTCTGGTGATTGATGCTGCACGCGACAACCAGCTGGATCCGTCGTTGGTATACGGCGTGATTCGTCGGGAAAGCGCATTTATAGCCGACATCAAATCCGGTGCCGGTGCGGTGGGTCTGATGCAGCTGATGCCAGCGACGGCAAAGTTTGTAGGCAAACTGCGCGGCGACCCTAAATGGCGAGGTGATCTGACACAACCGGATACCAACATTGCGTTCGGCTCGACGTATCTGCGACACGTGCTCGACCGCTATGATAATCATCTGGCACTGGCGTTGGCGTCCTACAACGCAGGGCCAACCCGCGTCAAAACCTGGTTGCCACAATCGAGCACGGTACCTGCCGACATCTGGATTGACACCATTCCTTACTCTGAAACCCGTCGATACGTTCGGGCGGTGCTCGCCTACAGCTTGATATTCGAGTGGCGATTGTTGGGTGAGTCAAGGCGGGTGAACGACCTCGTGGGTCCGGTGGCACCGACCGAGAGTTAACCGCCCACACGCGTCCCATTCTGCAAAAATCCTGGTATCAATAACCACGGAATGTTTTTCGTCTGCTACTTTTAAAAGTTGCATCTCAACTTTTAGTGAGCCAGGGTCCGTGCCGTATCTGACGTCAAGCCATGAATAGCCTTCAGCCAACACCGGCCCGTGTTGTGTTATTCCGTGCTGACACAACCCGTGATGCGCTCATGTCGGTCTTCACTGACCCCGGGACAACGCGCTGTGGATAGCACCTTTTTTGTATCACTATTGTTAGTGGCAATCGCTGCAGGGTGCGGGGTATTGGCCTGGCGACTGTGGCGTCGAGAGGCCGTGGTTGTGCCAAGCTCCCACGATACACTGGTACAAACCATTGACGGTCTGCCAGACGGTTGCATTGTGCTGGGCCCCGATCGCCGGGTCACTGCCCACAACCATCAACTACTGAATCTGCTGCCTGCGGGGGTCGAAACACTCGACGGGGTCAGTGCAGACACGCTCTACAGTAACCTGTGCCTCGATACCACGCGTGTAACCAGCCACCTGAACGACTGGTTATCAGATCTGCCAACCGATCGAACCTCTGCGATTGAGGTGCTTGATCATCAGCACCGTCATCTATTAATTCGTGAGCGCCCTACATCCAACGGGGGCGTGACATCGGTGATTCGGGATATAAGCGACACGGCCGAGTCACGACGACAGCTGCAAATAGCCACCGAGTTCGATTCGTTAACGGGCTTGGCGAACCGGGTGCGATTCTTAGCTAAGTTACGCAAGAGTCTGGCGGTGCCGGATGCAGTGATCGGACTGGCTGTCTGTGATCTTCGGGATTTTCGGCAGATCAACGACTCGTATGGGCAGGACGTCGGTGATCAGGTGCTGGTGGCCGTTGCTGATGCACTGTTACGGGCGATGCCGGAAAAAGCTGTGGTTGCGAGAAACTCAGGTGATGAGTTCACCGTGCTGATCGCTGGCGAGCGAGCCGAGAGCCTTCTGACCCAAGCGCTGACGAGGTTCCTGGCTGACCTGAAGCGTGGTTTGCCGCAAGATATTCTTAAAGAAGATGCATCGGTGCCAGGCAATGCTGTACCGCTCCGCGCCAGCGTTGGTGTGGCTATCGGACCTGTCGATGGCAACACACCGGTGGCGTTAAAAAATGCTGCAGACAGTGCCTGTGCACAAGCCAAGCGAGACGGGTCGGCCTCGTATGCGATGTACGATCGTGCCGTTCAGGAGGTGGCAGACCGTGCGCATCTGATAGAAATTGGGTTGATCAAGGCTATCGAGCGTAACGAACTCGAAATTGAGTACCAGCCACAGATTGATATCCGCACTAACATGACCGCTGGCATGGAGGCGTTAATTCGCTGGGACAGCCGTACATTGGGTCGCGTTTCACCGGCGGAATTCATACCGCGTGCAGAGCAGTGCGGTCTGGTTGGAGAGCTGGGCGGTTGGGTGCTGCGTAAGTCTATTGCCGACTACCTTCGCCTGATCAGTGTCGGCACTTCGCCCGGCACGTTATCGGTGAACATCTCACGCCGTCAGTTTGATAGCCCGTCATTACCCGATGAAGTGGCAGAGGTGCTTGCGACAACTGGCATGAATCCCGCGCTGCTGACTCTGGAAATTACCGAAACCGCCATATTGGATAACCGTCAGAAGGCCAATGAAATTTTGGCTGCGTTACACGCACTTGGTGTCAACCTGTCGATTGACGATTTTGGTGTTGGTTATTCTTCGTTCATGGAGCTGCGCGACTTTCCTATTAATGAGGTCAAGATTGATCGCACGTTTATTCGTGATGTCGTGTCATCCACCAACGATCAAAAAATCATCAGTGCGATCGTGGATGTTGCGGAGACGATTGGTGCCGAGGTGGTCGCAGAGGGCATTGAGACACGCGAGCAGTTTGACATTATCAGAGAGCTGGGCTGCCACCGGGCACAGGGTTACTTTCTGTGTGAGCCTATGCGCCCAACCACTTTCCCTGATGTTGTATTGGGTGGTGCAGCGTCTCTGCCTGCCTGAGGTTACACTTAATTTGTTGAGGGTTGTGCAGACTTGGTTTGCGGAACCGGCGACGTGCCCGGACGCCTCCAGCCTACTGATCGATTAGAAGATCGAGTGCAGCTGCAACGCAACTCATCGGCCTCAAGTATGGGCCCTGAGCACGGGTTTGAGGTGCGGGTCTCAGGTACGGGTCTCAGGTATGGGTCAGTCGAACAGGGTGAGTTGTCTGGGCGAGCCATCGTCCGCTGAGACCAAATTGCTGGCAGCGACTCCCAGCAGTCTGACCGACCTACCGGGTTCCAATGCCCGATCCAACAGCAACGCAATCA
Organism: uncultured Granulosicoccaceae bacterium; assembly: GCA_937923745.1. Lineage (GTDB taxonomy): Bacteria > Pseudomonadota > Gammaproteobacteria > Granulosicoccales > Granulosicoccaceae > CALDUO01. The sequence goes on along the minus strand of CALDUO010000016.1, from coordinate 1,278 downwards.
ATTCTTCCATGTGCATTCTGTCGTCGAACGGTATGGCCAGAGAATGACTGCGAGTGACCGTATTAAAGTCTGCATAGCGTAATTTCAGGGTTAGCGTTGTTGCCATCAAGCCGTGTTTGCGCAAACTTGCGCTGACACCGTCAGCCAGCTTTCTGAGTACGTCCAGCATCGCGTCTCGTGTGGTGAGGTTCTGGCTGAAGGTGGTTTCGGACCCGATAGACTTGCGTGTTCGCGAGGGCGACACCTGCCGGTTATCAATACCTCTGGCCACTTGATAATAATACCGAGCGCTTTTGCCAAAGTGATGCGACAGTTCATCGAGTGTCCAGCGCTTGAGATCAGCGCCGTATTGGATGCCGAGCGCGTGCATCTTTTCTTCAGTGACCGCGCCAACCCCGTGAAATCTGCCGATAGGCAAGCGGGCCACAAACGCCTCACCCTCATGCGGCAGAATGCGATAGAAGCCGTCCGGCTTGTCGATATCAGAGGCGACTTTCGCCAGAAACTTATTGTAGGAAACGCCTGCCGATGCCACCAAGTGCGTGGTGTCGCGAATGCGCTGGCGGATGGCTTGGGCAATGTGCGTTGCTGACCCGTCGAATTGCGGGCAATCAGTCACGTCGAGATAGGCCTCGTCGAGCGACAGGGGTTCAACCAGTGGCGTGAACTCGCGAAAAATGGCCTGTACCTGTTGCGATACCGCTTTGTAGACCTCGAATCGGGGTTTAACAAACACCGTGTCAGGACACAATGCCAGCGCCTGTCGGGCTGGCATCGCTGAGCGGATGCCAAATTTGCGCGCCTCATAGCTGGCAGCAGCCACCACGCCGCGCCCTTTTGGAGAACCGCCAACAACCACCGGTAGCCCCACAAGTCCCGGGTTGTCACGCTGCTCGACCGAAGCGTAAAACGCATCCATGTCGATGTGAATTATCTTTCTGTTTGTGTGCTTGACGGGTTGATCAGCTTGCCCCGCCACGGGTGATTCGGGCGTTGATTCGTGGGTGTCTGAAATTGGGGCGTCGGGTGATTCAGGCGTTGATTGGTGGGTGTCTGTAATTGGAGTGTCGGGTGATTCGGGCGTTGATTGGTGGGTGTCTGAAATTGGGGCGTCGGGTGATTCGGGCGTTGATTGGTGGGTGTCTGATATTGAGGCCGCCGCAGCATCGGGCGATTTGGTGACCGAAGATGTTGGGGTGTCTGGAATTGTGCCCCTCGTTGCTGCCGTGATCGTAGACGGGTTGGGTACGGACTCAGGTGAGGGTTCCGCTCCATTGC
>CALDUO010000015.1 GCA_937923745.1 uncultured Granulosicoccaceae bacterium | reverse complement strand
GCATCGACAACCCTCATCCGATCAATCCCACCATCATCCACAGTGATGACTTTGCGTGACTATACGGCGGGCTCTGAGGACTCAGACAATCCCAAATCACCGTACAAATCACCGCAACAGCCGAGATCGGTTCATGGTGTTGCCGAGCCCTCTCATACTGAGCCCACGCAAACCAACACAAGCATAGCGTCCTCAGCAAGACCCGGTGTGGGCCTGTTACCTGTCATTGTTGTTTCGGGAGGCCCGGCAACCTACTTGTTTGCTGATGCCATTCTCGATTGTATGGCCGGAGACTTGAGCTCATTTGGCAATATCGATGTGTATGACTATCGTGAAGAGAGCCACAGACAGTTCGAGCCTAATGATGGTTTGGGACCTCAACTCCTGGTACGCATCAAAGTTGCTGTTGAAAATCAGCAGTTCTCTATTCATCTGTGTACGTTTCAGGCGACCACACAAAAAGTGTTGGGCACGGGTTCTGTGGGCGGTGATTTTACAGAAGGACTATCCATTGATAATTTGATTGTCTCGGGATTTGTCGCGCAGAATGTCGATCGTATACTGGCGTGGTTCGACAATCCGGGTAAGTCGGGTATCAGTGAACCGGGCACGCCTTATCAGGTACTCAACACGATGTTCCGGTTTGACCAAACATCTCATCAAACGGCAGAAGCACTGCTACAGATCACAACGACTGAATCCCAACAGACTGTGCAAATAGCACTGAGAGCGTATCTGCAGACGTTTTTTGTGGGTGAGCATTGGGGTGAATTACACAAAGGCGTGTACGCCAATACGCGTGATCTGGTCAGCCAGGTGCTGGTGGCCAATCCACAAAATCCCATTGCATTGTGTGCGACCGGACATGCCCTCGGCTTTACGCTGCATGAGCATGAGCTTGCGATTGATCTGCTCAGGCGTTCTGTTCAGTTGGGTCCGACACAGGCGTTTTGTCTTGACCATCTGGCGTTAGCGCATCTGTATTTGGGTCACTACGATAACGCGATGAAGTATGCCAAACGCGCCATTCAAGTGGGCGCATTCAGCCCGCTGCGATTCACCTATGAAACCACTCTGTGCATGATCGCCACGTTGCAGGGTGACTACAAAAGTGCAGTGCATTATGGCAAACGAGCGCTGTCACGACGACCCAGCTACGGTGCGGCGTTACGTTACACGAGTATCAGTTTGGCACACCTGAACAGAGTCGATGAGGCTGCAATGTTATTACTGCGAACCGGTGATTGGGATGATGAATTTTCCATGGATTGGATTGATCAGGGGCGGCTCGGTGTTGCAGACAGTAATGCAAAAATAACCATAAAAACCGGTCTTCGAAAAATCGGTACACATTGAACAGAAACGGAGAGAGTCATGAGTGATCAACTGGGACTACTGTTGTCCAATCGCCTGTTGGCATCGTCGAACGAATTTTTTATTGTCAGTGCACAGCCAGACGATGACAGTGGCAAACCGCATGCAAGGCGTATTGATGCAATGGCCCGTCATTTTGGGAGTACGTCCGGTGCTCAGAACAGGGGTTCGTTAAACAGAAGCCAAAATCGGAACCGTAACCGGAATAGAAACCGGAATCGCAATAGAAACCGAAATCGTAATCGCAACAGAAACCGCAACCGTAATCGTAACCGAAATGACGTTAACGGTATGTTTGAGCCCAGTGCACCGATTTTGTCACCGTGGCGTGAACGGGAAAGGTTGCATGCCAGAATTGCTGACTGGATAGACTTGCCGTTACCACCGCCACCGAACAATGCAGAGTTGCGCGAGCAGTGCGTTGAGTTGTTGCGCAAACAACAACTGTTGCAAACTGATGCCGAGAGTATTCGCCGAGATGAAATTATCCGCGAGCTTGATCTGGAGCTGTCTGGTTATCTGTGGCCATTGGGTATTGATGAAAATGGCAGCTATCCCGAGACAGAAACGCTGTTTCTGATGGTGGCAGACCTCTGTGAGGAGGTCGGCCTTCGGTACAAAAGCCGTTTTAACCTGCTACGGCCCACGATGCTCGAACCGCGAATCAGGCCTTATGTACCGAATCCATCACATGCGTCGTACCCGAGCAATCACTCCTTTTTGTCCTTCTCAATTGCGTTTCTGTTTAGTCGCGTGTACCCCGAACACCCCGGTATTGGGTCCCTTATTTTGAGTGCAAGAAGAATTGCTGAAAATCGGGAGTGGGGTGGTGTGCACTATGCGGCGGATACGAAAGCAGGACATGATCTGGCGCGCCTGTTTGTACCCATACTCGAGGATGTGCTCAGGGAGCAGATGTTACGTGCTCAGTCCGAATGGTTATAGGAATAGGGAGAGGAATCTAATAATGAATGACACAACACTTAAAAATGGCGAAGGCGTATACCCACACTATGATGCACTGTGGCATCTCGACGCTATTGGTGTCCGGGTGGGCAATGATTCAGGTGCATGGGATGAAGTGCTTGACCAGAAAATAAAACCGTCATGGACTCCGGTCACTGTTGCGATCATCGATACGTCGGTGGCATGGGAGCATCCTAATTTGACCGAGGTTATCGATACACAGCGGATGATTGACTTCTTCTCGGCACGACTCGGCGCGTTTCCGGCACGCAACAAAGCGACTGCAGACGCTGACACCGATAGCGAATTGGCTGACAATGAATTGCCGGGAAAATCGGTTGCGGCGGAATTAGCCGGTCTGGCTGGTGATGGCACAACAACGCTGCTGCGTGACTTGCTCTTGCGATTGCAATCACCGAACAACATCCAATCGCGTGTGCTGCCCGCCACCAGTCCGGCGTTCTCGGCGCATGGTACTGCCATGGCAGGGTTAATCGGCGCACGGCCTGCTACATTTGAAAGCGCACGCCCTCAATTTTTGGGTGACATTGCACCGCTCACACCCGGTGGCAAGCCAGTACCGATTGAGGATCTCATTACCGAGCTGCCCAGTGTGTTGCCGTATGCCGGGGTTAATCCTTTTTGCTCCATTGTGCCCATATCGACCAACCTTGAGCTCGATCCCGAGCAAATGATTCTCGCGCTGCTCTATGCAGTCTTGATTGGTACCGATGTTATCGCGTTGCCAAGAGATATCGCTGACCCCAGGCGATTTCGGCTACTGCCCGGCACCGGGCTGCCTGAACATGAGCAGGTAGCACTGATGGAGGCAACACACCCGGTTGGTCTGGACGAAGAGAGTGAAGCGCTCTGGGATGAACTCAACACGTTGTTAGTGGCGGTCTCCAAATGCATACCGATCGTGGCCGCAGCTGGCAACGGTTCTGATGAACGGGTTATATATCCTGCATCGGTCAGTGACGCCAGTAACGGTATTGTCGCTGTGGGGGCACAAGCTGCTACCGGACAACCTGCAGGTTACAGTCCGTCGGCACAGTTTGTTGATGTCTTTGCGCCCAGTGGCGACGGTGAACGGCTGGATGACGATTTGCGTCGTATCGATACGCTCTCAACAGCGTATCGGGAAAGGGATCATTCCGCTGACTACCTGGCGGAACTCAACACCAATCTCACTGAACCTGTCGATGCGTCTACGTTTGCGTTGCAGGATCTTATTTCAACTGATGTGCCCAGACGTTACGGATATAACGGTAGCGATGTTGTCGAGGATGAGACAATGCCAGACACAGCGTCTGATGCGATTGATGATTTCGGTTCGTATTTTTGTAATTTCAGTGGTACATCAGGTGCGGTGGGTGTGGCGGCTGGGTTTCTGTCGCTTGCGTTTGCCGCCGGTCGGCTGCCACGCGGTGCTGCAGATGCCGGTGTTCAGGCCCGAGCGCTCATGCGTAAGGCATCTGGCACAGAGGGTGGTGACGTTGTGCCGGGTATTGCGCCCAAATCGCCGGATGGTGTTAATGGCCTGCACTGGTCAAGAATTGTGTAAAGGGCTGCGGTCATGAACTTTAATTTTGAGTCGTACAAAATCAGAATTACGATTTTTCTGATTGTCATGGGCGGGTTGGTGTATGCAGGGTTTTCCACGAAATTAAGCGCTCAGGATATCAACACCATCGAATGGAAAGTCTTGCTTCAGACTTTGGCGGTGTTCTTTATCCTCGCGCTTTTTATCGAGCGTTGTGTTGAGGTACTGGTGAATTATCTCTTTGGTGTGACAGAGGCCAAAATCAATTCGCCTGTGCTGGTGGCGCTACTGAGCGCCGAGCTGAAGCAGAAGCTCATCGAGACGTCGATCAGCAGCCTGGATACGCCTGAACAAAAGGTGGCTTACCTCAACGAACTTGTTAAAAACGAGCTGGCAGATGTTAACCAAGCGGTGGTTGAAAAATATGAGAAGTCACGAGAGGAGTTGCAAAAGCTCAAGGTGCCAAAAGAGGCTGTTGCTATTCTTATTGCGGTATTAATTGGTCTTGCGGTCGCCGCCAGTGGCTTCAGAATTCTGAGTATGACGCTGTGTGCTGTTCAGACTGGCGGTAACTGCACTTTTACCGCACAGACGCTAATGTTCAAAACCACCGATTTATTGGTGAGCAGTTTATTGCTTGCCGGTGGTGCTGATGGTATTCATCAGATTATTCGTCGAATATTCGGCCCCAGCGGTGAGCTTGATAATATTGTGAGACGCGTGGGCGCAAATCCTATATCGGCTCCCACCGCCCCCAGTCCTTAGGCTTGCCGGTTCGAACGGATACACACCAAAATGGTGCGGCGAGATGCAGACTTCACTGCTTCGTTGCATCATGGTGATTTAACATTTAGACCGATCTGGTCTAAAGTAGGGGAGTCGTGAACCTACCGGCTCTACGCTGGACAGCAACAGAGAACCCGTATTTGTGTCAAAAACACTAGACCTGTCAACTTTTAACGAAACCAGTTTTACCTCAACCTTCGGTTTTCTATATGAAAACTCCCCGTGGATCGCCGCAACCGCGTGGCAAAACACGCTCTCCAAACAGCCCGATCTATCTGCCGTTACCATCGATACGGTGCTGTCAGCCTGTCAGGCAGCGGTCGACAATGCCGATGAAACGCAACAACTGGCACTCATCTGTGCGCACCCCGATCTTGCGGGCAAAGCTGCCATAGAAGGTGAGTTAACGGAAGAATCGACGAAAGAGCAAATGGCAGCCCGCCTCGATCAGTGCTCGCCGGAGGAATACAGTGCGTTTCAGAAATTTAACGCTGACTACCACCTGAAATTCGGTTTTCCGTTCGTGATGGCGGTCAGAAACAGCAGCCGGCACGAGATAATGGTGGCATTCGAAGCGAGGCTGTTTAACGACAGCGAGACTGAATTTGCGACAGCGCTGGAGAACATCCATCAAATTGCACAACTCAGGCTGGCAGCCTTTGTCCAAAACGCTTAGGCAGGTGTCTCATCGCGGTGATTAGAAGTCACTGACTGCACACCGCGAATGCGCCGACGGGCATAGAGTGCGATCAGCAACACCCACCATTCGATACCGCCGGCGAACAGGTCGTCATACGACATCGCGCTGCCATCGCGATGCTTATCAATAATACGACAGCCCAGCGCGGAGGCATCCGGGGTATCCTCGATTGTCCATTGAAAGGCATAAGTGGTTGTCACGTTGTCTGATGAGCTGAACCGCACCGATACATCGAAGTCGCCTGCTTTGGTTGGTGTGCCTGTCAGCTTGCCATCAGTGGAGAGCGTTAACCCCTCGGGCAAGCCCTCTGCAGTATAACGATTGGTTTGGCCGTCAGGCGTTGATGCCATTGTTATAGAGACAACATCGCCCACCCGACTCTGCTGATCGCTTAATGGGGGTGAGGGCAGCGCGGCTGCCAGTGAAGTCACTGTCTCGTCGGGTACATCGTGATCGCTGACGTGATCATGCCCGTTGGTGGTTGTATGATCACTCTGTGAAAACGCCGCCGCAAAAGGCGCTGAAGCGCCTGCGTGATATCCGAAGTTGCGTGACCGAAGCATGAATCCGTCCCAGTGGGAGTGCATGGAGTCAAGATCTTCGTTGCGTGGCACATGATGAAATGACACGCGATGCCACACAACTATATCTGCATCCACCAGTGTTTCTCCATTGGTAAAATCCAGCACGCTGTCGGTACAACCGGGGTGGTATTTGCTGTTGTCGGTAGCAAATCGTTCGCAGTCTTTTTGGGTTGTTACAAAAAAATCGTAAGCAGAGTACGGTTCGATGGATTCACGAACAAAACGATGACCGTTGTTGATTGGTTCTATCAGAAATCCGCGTGCAGCAGAGACGTTTGCCGCATCGACAGTGGTATTGGTTTCACCATCGGTAATAAACCACGACAGCATTGTGTCCGGCGCGAGTTTTAGCGCTGACTCTGCAGTGAGTCGCCGATACTGATTGGCTTGCCTGCCGTCTGTTCCTGCTACTGTCTGCCATTCGATCACACGGTCATCATTGGCCTGCTCGCCAAGATCAAAGTCTATGCGCCAGTAGTAGTTATGGGTATGTGATAACCAGACTTTATCAGGGTTGTTGCCAAGTTTGCGCCCGTGTTTGGTGTTGTGTTTGTCGCTGCTGCGTTGCAGGGCACCGGCAGCCCCTACGCTGGGTTTTATGGAACCATCTGCAAAAAACTGCCACGTCACTAAATAAGCATACGATCCGACCTGAGACGTTGAATATAGTATCAAGCTGTCTGTGGTCTCAAGGCCTGAGGCGGAGGGTGTCACGTCGTGTTGCGAGGTCACCCGTTTGCAAAGACCCGGCACGCCGTCAATGCTGAGTACCTCGCCTGCCGGGCAATCGGATGGGTTAATTTGGCTTATGTTACGTTCGCCCAGCCCATATTGTGTGACGTCACTGTAGGTCACCGGGCTGTCATCATAGGCCACATGCAATTGCGAGAGTCGGATGGAGTTGATGACCGGAATTGGCGCTACTGCGGGTGAGGGCTGGTAGTGCACATGACTTAATACAATATTCTCGCGTAACCGCGAGTCCCAACATAACTGCCAGCTACTACCGGATTCAAACGTGACCATAATCTGATGTTCGCTTGGGCACGCCAGAATGTGGCTCACTGATTCGTCGCCCCGAAGCACGCCGGAGAAGCTCAGGCAATACAATACCAGCACGGTTACTGTTATCGGCAAAAAGGGCATGGTGTTAGCGAGGTTGTGGTGTAAACGGTGACTGATCGGTCCAGTCAAACGGAACAAGCTTAAATTGTGCAGTGACCAGCGGCCAGAAAGGGTAGTCGTTAGCCGTGGGTTTTAGCGAGCGTGTTAGCGAATACCACAGTGAAATACCTTGTCCGTCGAGAGGTTCGTTATTCAGGTAGTCGCGAAGGCCATCTGCACAGTCCTTGTTCAGGGTGCGATTACGGTAAGCTATGCGCTCACAGTCGCGGGTGCGTGTGATCACAAGGTCTGCGGCAAGAGACGCATCGTTAAGTGGACGATTAACAAATCCGGCGGTTTGTGGATCGAGATAATAACCGATGGTTTGTTCGGGTTGATTGGATGCCAGCCGCTCGCCATCGCGTACCCGCCATCCTTTAAACCGTTGTCGGTTGACGAACTGTGCGGTTTCTGTGCGGATACGGTGTACACGCATGTCTCTGGTTATATCGCTGTGAGGCTCACCGGTGATATCAGCAACACCGTTGGTGCTATCATCAGTCGCGTTAATCAACGTATTGTTATTCGTTTCGTCAGTGATAAATGCCGACGGGTAAAATTCGAATGTCTCGATAATGTCGTCGCTGCGAGTATTGTTTATCGCAAAATTCAATCGCCATACAGTAACTACATCTGCAGTAGACCCTTGGCGTCGCCCTTGGCCAATGTCGGCACCGAAAGTCGTTTGATAGGTGAGTCGGTTGATTTTGCCACCGACAGCCACAAACGGTTCGATCTCGCCGTCTTCTGTTAAATGCCATGCCTGTTTAACCCAACGATGATTGATCAGTGATGTTGCGCTGAGTGTTGCGGAGTGACGACGCAGTGCATGTTGTCGCCGTGTACTTGTGAGCGTGTTGATATTGGCAACCACGTGGCACAGCAGTTCGCCGCGACTGTTGTATACACGGTTTTCGGTAGCGCACGAGGAACGGTGATCATTGAGATGATGGGCTCCACCGAGTCCCGGCGCCGGGATTAACGGTAGGGCGTTGTTGTCTTCATGATAATGAACCGCCAGTTGCGCAAGGCTTGCCGAGTCGAGTACCCGCACGGTCTCGTGTCCCGGGGCACCGTAACCTACCTGGTGCAGGTTGAGGCCAGTGGCCTCGTCTATGGACCAACACAGCTCCCATCGTGCACCGCTATCAAACGCTATGTTATAGGGTGTTTGAGCCGGGTCCTCGAGACAATCGTCTGCATGCAAAGAGGCGGGGAGTCCCAACGCTAAAACCAACATCGCCAAAATCAACCGTGATGCAAACCGTGCCGCAAACCGTGACGCTGGCTGTAGCTGCGGCCTTAGCCATAACAGCATCAGGAGATGTTTGCCCGGTCGCCCAATCGCGTTTGACGGATTCAGTGGCGCAGACATCGTGTTATCTGACGGTGTGTCACTCATTCGGTAACATCCGGAAAAACA
>CALDUO010000014.1 GCA_937923745.1 uncultured Granulosicoccaceae bacterium | reverse complement strand
CTCTGGCACCGGATGTACAACCAAACACGGGACTATGGGCGTAAGGGTTCGGTCATGGCGGCAATCAGCGGTGTCGATATGGCCTTGTGGGATCTGGCGGGCAAATTTTACGATACGCCGGTCCATCGTCTGCTCGGTGGCGCGATGCGAGAGGCCGTACAACCCTACGCAACAGGATTCTACCGATTAAAAGGCCAAGGAGAATCGGCACGACTCGCAGCCGAAGCGCTCACACATGTTCAAAACGGTTTTACCGCCATGAAAATTAAGCTCGGATTTGGTATTCAGGATGACCTGCAGGTCATGCAAGCCATACGAGAGGCGCTGGACGGCGAGCCGATTGAATTGATGATAGACACCAATCACGCCTACAGCAGACACGAAGCACGGCGTTTGGGGCACGCCCTTGCAGACTTTAACCTGCGCTGGTTTGAAGAACCTGTTGTGCCGGAGGACCTGGACGGATACCGGTTCCTGCGCGAGACCATTGACACACCCATTGCCGGTGGCGAAAACGAGCACTCACCGTATGGCTACCACCAGTTACTGACCGCTCGGGCTGTCGATGTTGTGCAACCGGATGTCGGATCCTGCGGAGGTATCACAGCATTGCAGGGCATCGCAGTCATGGCACAGGCGGCAGGGGTTGCGGTAAACCCGCATGTGTGGGGAACTTCTGTTGCGCAGGCCGCCTCATTACAGGTGATCGTGACACTGCCAACCCCGCATCACTCGCTGTTTGCGCAAGAGCCAATCCTCGAATACGATTGCTCTTCACACCCTTTTCGAGAAGAACTGGTGGATGAGCCGCTGACCCTGCAGAACGGCCGGGTCAATGTGTCGGATCGGCCCGGCCTCGGCATCACTGTTAACAGGGATACGGTGGAGCGTTATCGCGTGGCGTGAAACAGTCCCGGACGGGGAGTCCTGGGCGGGCACTCTTGGACTGAAGCGTTCTTGGACTGAAATATTCCAGGACGGGGAGTATTTGGAGGGGGAGTCTTGTACCGGCAATCTTGTACCGGCAATTTTGGAACAGCAATCTTGTACCGATAATTTTAGGCGGGCCTTGATGGCCAAATCCCAGCGTTGCACCCAAGTTGGCTACAGCGATGCATCTGGAGATACACCAGTGCAAATTCCGGTGTTTAATCTAAGGCCGCCCCTGCTCTTACACTGGGTCATCCCCAAACTATCGTTGGGCCATCCCCAAACTATCGTTGGGTCATCCCAAACTATCGTTGGGCCATCCCAAACTATCGTTGGGCCATCCTTGGGCCGTCCTTGGCCTTCATCGCGTATGCAAAATACCGTTTAAGCATCGCGAAATCCTGAACCCGTGTGGGTGTAGAAAGAGTACCTGGATGCACCGATAAGGCATGTGGTAATTACCACAAACTCATTTATTTAGAGCACAGAGATGTCGTACCGTGATCCATATCGACTATCGTTGAAGACACAAAGGCCAGAGACCATAACGATGCCTATCAGCGTTTGCATAGATTGGGGTTCGAGTTCGTTTCGTGCGTACCGTTTTAGCCCGCAGGGTCGCTGCGTCGATAAGCTCGACACCGGTGATGGCATAAAATCAGTCATAGCCCGTTCAAATCGGGGGGCAGCACAAGACGTTCAACCGCAAGATACCGCCACACTTTTTGAATCCGTTTTTTTTGAGCTGGTAGGTCACTGGCTGCAACCCGGTGACACCGTATTGCTGTCTGGCATGATCACGAGCCGCAGCGGCTGGGTGGAATCAGGCTATCTACCCTGTCCGGCCGACCTCGGCACGCTGGCGCGCCATGCCAGCAAACACATCGCATCCAGTGCTCGGCATAACAGCATCCACTGCCTGTTTCTGCCGGGCATCAGCCAGACACGTCCTATGGCTGATGTAATGCGTGGTGAGGAGCTGCAATTGTTGGGCGTTGCCAATACTGACAGTAACGCGTTGGTGATCCTACCCGGCACCCACTCCAAATGGGCGTACCTCGACGGTAACACCGTCAACCAGTTTCATACGCTGGTGACCGGAGAATTGTATGAGCTGCTGCTGCATCAATCACTGGTAGGCTCACTGGCCAAATCAGGGTTTGATGCAGCCACCAACCAAACCCAAACTGTCATTAACAACAACACAAGCGTTGATGATGTTAGCTTCCTTGAGGGAGTGAGCCACGGATTTGAACACTCGACGCTGGTCAGAGCGCTCTTTACCTGCCGCTCATCCGTGTTACTGAATCAGCGTGAACCCGACACGATTGCGTCACTGTTATCAGGACTGCTGATTGGTAACGAAATACGAGAGGGCATGCAACTGATCAACGAGAGTAACGGCCTCGGCACTCTGGGTGTATCCCTGGTGGGTAACAGGCAGCTGTGTCAGCAATATCATGCGGCGTTAGCGCATTGCGACATACCGGTGGTGAGCCAATGGGCAGACACTGTAGATCGGACCGCGAATGAAGGGACTGATAACGCGACGAATCTGGCTACGATTCGGGCTACGGATGTCGAGACAGGTGACGCTGCAATAGCGGGCTTTCAACGACTCATCCCCCAACTGTCACTGTGACCGGAGCATAACCCGCCATGACCACGCATCAACACACCTGGCAATCTGCCTTCGCACGAACGCCGTTGGTTGCGATACTGCGAGGCATCACGCCTGACGATATTATTGCAGTAGGCAACGCGCTGATAGAGACAGGTTTTACGCTCATAGAAGTGCCACTGAATTCGCCGAATGCTATGGAGTCGATCAGGCGGCTGGCAGCGGCGGTCGGTGACGACATAATGGTCGGTGCGGGTACTGTGTTAACAGCAACACAGGTACACCAGACAGCAGACGCTGGTGGAGCGCTGATTATTGCCCCTAATTTTAATCCGCACATTGCCGAAGCTGCCGCAAACCGTCAGCTGGTGTATTGTCCGGGCGTTGCGACTCCCAGCGAGGCATTTGCCGCGCTGGAGGCAGGTGCGCAGGCACTTAAATTATTTCCCGCTGAGATGATCACACCCGCTGTGGTCAAAGCCATGCGGGCGGTGCTGCCGCCAACCACACAGCTACTGCCGGTCGGTGGCATCACCACGGATTCAATGGCGTCGTATTTCGCAGCGGGTGCGAATGGTTTTGGGTTGGGCTCAGCGTTATACAAGAGCGGTATGACACCCGAGACGGTTCGCCTGCGAGCACACGAATTTGTCGCCCATTGTCAGTAAACATCCTGAATGGGTCAGCTCGGACGCGCCCGTCGGGTTACAGCGACACAGAAAACACACTGTGAAACACCCGACATTTGAGCAATGATCCCAAAGCGGGTTAGCCACGTACCCTTGGTACACATTAGCCCGAATCATCAACCCAAATCACACACTGACACTGCACCGTGACTGCTAACCCCAATACAAACTCTGGCCCCAATCCCAACCCGCAGGGTAAGGGCCTTGTCCCGGTATTGGATCAGCTCTCTATCGCCACCACACACTCGGCCAAAGCCAAAGGTCCGGCGCAAATTTTGGGTGATTATCTGGCATCGAGCCTTGTGCTGTCAGCTCGTTTTGCCTTCAAACCAGTGCGCGGCGTCCGTTACAGTTTGTATCGCAAAACCGATCATTGGCAGCTGAGTCTCGTGTCTCCCGACGACTGGAAGATCGACCAGACAACAAATATGTCACAAACCATTGACGTTGAATTTACCGGTTACTGCGAGCTTCTTCCGGACTTGACCTGGTCGCTGGACCTGCGCGAGGACTTGACCGGGCACACACACATCACTGAGGCCATCAGGCTGCATTGCGAACACTTTGTCAGCACTATTGATGAATCTGTGTCTTTGGAATCAAGCTTGCCGTTTTACAAGGCCAATTTGCCGTTTTATGCGCGTGTGTTTGCTCATGCACTGTCCAAATCGCTGGCTGACTCCATCACCCATTCGGGCCTGACCGATCAGAAGGGTCAGCAATGGCTTGCGGGTAAAACGATATCACTGCTACAGTAGATGGCTCTCTCTGACACCAACGGAATAAACATGTCTCGAGATGCAAGGATGCCGGGCAGCGCGCTAGTGCTTGGGTTGGGCGGACTCCTCCCGTTTATCTGCGCCGTTGCTGTCATGCTGACCAACGCGCAAAATCTCGGTGCCACTGCGGCCTATTCACTGCTGGTGTATGGCGCAGTCATTGTCTCTTTTCTCGGCGGTATTCGGTGGGGTGTCGAGATCTCGCACCACCCGCAAAACCCGCGGTGGCTCACGCTCATCGGCAGTGTTATCACCAGCCTGATCGCATGGCCAGCTGTGATGACGGGCGGCACCATTGGGTTTCTGATGCTCATAGCAGCGTTTGTGTTTCAATATGTATTGGATTCGCGTGCGGTCGCCCAACATCAAATTGTTTCTTGGTTTCGCCCGCTAAGATTCTTGCTGACCAGCGTGGTTGTTCTGTGCCTGTTGGCCGGCCTCTGGTTGTTGTAAGCCGGCACGGCTGAGCCCCACATTGACGACCTGAATAATACAACCCTCTCAAGAAAACCCTCTCAAGAAAACCCTCTCAAGAAAACCCTGGCAAGGCGACCCTGGCAAGGCGACCTTGGCAAGGCGACCCGGTCATGCAATCCCGGTAATGCAATCCCGGCCACGCAATCCTGCTAATACAACTCCGGTGACACGAACAGGCCACAGCTCGCTTGACCGGATAATCCTCTATCAGACGCAGCGCCAAGCCATGTTGCTTGGACGAGTCACTCGAGCCGGGTAGTTGTCAGGCAAGTCATTGCAGGGCAAACAACCCCCTGCAATTAATACTTGAGCACACGTCAGCGGCTAACCACCTGCGATCCGCGGCAACAGATAGATTTTTGCAGTCGGCGGTAACGGCTGACTCCAGGTATCCTGGTA
>CALDUO010000013.1 GCA_937923745.1 uncultured Granulosicoccaceae bacterium | reverse complement strand
GGAAAAGACAGCACATTGGTTGGAACAGGTTTATCACGAAACTGCCCATTGAGCGCAATCATTTCTTTCTGTCCGACAACACGAAGCGCCACACTACCAACGGTGTCTTCCATAGCGACCTGCATCCAAAGACGCAAATCTTGCCGATCGGGTATCACTTGCTCTACGTCGTCGGCTATCTCAATACTGAAACGTGTTTCGGTCATGTGCGGGTTTTTGACGCATCGGCAGCTTGAGCCTCTGACGATTCATAGGCTGCAACAATGCGCTGCACCAATGGATGTCTGACCACGTCTGATGACGTGAAGTGACAAAAACCAACACCATCGACACCGTCGAGTACTTTCTGCACATGTTTTAAGCCAGACAGTGTGTGCTTGGGTAAATCAATCTGTGAGGTATCACCGGTCACGATCGCTTTGGAACCAAAGCCTATCCGTGTTAAGAACATTTTCATTTGCTCCACTGTCGTGTTCTGCGCTTCGTCCATGATGATACAAGAGTGATTTAACGTTCTGCCGCGCATATACGCCAGTGGTGCAATTTCTATGATGTTTTTTTCCACCAGTTTACCGACACGCTCCACACCCATGAACTCATACAATGCATCGTAAATGGGTCGCAAATACGGATCAACTTTCTGCATCATGTCGCCGGGCAAAAAACCGAGTCGCTCTCCTGCCTCAACTGCCGGACGCACCAGTATCAGTCGCTGCACCGTTTCGTTTTCGAGTGCCTCGACGGCCGCCGCTACGGCCAGAAACGTTTTGCCGGTCCCTGCAGGACCAATACCAAACGACAAATCGAGTTGCTGAATGTTGCGGACATAGTCAACTTGCCGCGCACCGCGACACTGAATGGTTGAGCGTCTGGTTTTGATAATGGCGCTGGTTGCGTTACTGCCGTCTTCTTGAAGTTGTTCCAATCCAGAATCCTGTAAGTAGAGGTGGACCCGCTCGGGGGAGAGGTTTTCCGTGTCTGTCGCCATATAGAGATGCGTCAGTAACTTTCTGGCACTGGCGACCGATGCTGAACGGCCCGTCACCCGAAACTGATCACCACGTGACGACACTTCGACACCCAACCGCGATTCAATCTGACGAAGATGCTCATCGAACTGCCCACATAAATTGGCCAGCCGATCGTTGTCGGAAGGTTCGAGTTTAAATTCCAGTTCTGACACTGTCATATCAGGTGATCACGGTGTTCTAACCGCTGTTGGGCAGGGACGGTGGTGTCGGGAAAAACAGACCGCGCCGATGAAATCATTGGAGTCTGTCGAACGAACGAGCTGACAGTCATTGGGAACGAGTAAAGATTGCCGTCACGAAGCTTCCTGTGCAGGCACATAACCCGGATCGTTCAGCGCAATAAAATCACCGCGCAATGAGTTGGGTAGCGCTTCGGTGATTCGAACGTCAACGAACCGGCCAATCAAGGACGCGTCGTCACTGGTGAAGTTAACGACCCGATTGTTTTCGGTTCGGCCACACAGTTGCAGGTCGCTCTTGCGTGACGGGCCTTCTACCAACAGGCGCTCTGTATTGCCGACCATCGATTGACTGATCGCTGCTGCCTGCTCGTTGATTTGCGCCTGTAATGTTTGTAGCCGTTCCTTGTGCACCGATGCTGGCGTGTCATCAGCCAACGATGCGGCAGGTGTGCCGGGCCTTGCGCTATAGATAAAGCTAAAAGAATGATCAAAGCCGATGGTTTTGATCAGATTCATGGTGTCTTCGAAGTCTTTGTCTGTCTCGCCGGGAAATCCGACAATAAAGTCAGACGACAACGAGATATCGGGACGCACTGCAATCAGTTTACGAATCTTTGATTTGTATTCGAGTGCTGTGTGTCCGCGCTTCATTGCAGCGAGCACCCGATCAGAACCGCTCTGCACCGGCAAATGGAGAAAACTCACCAGCTCGGGGACATTGGCAAATGCCTCTATCAGCGAGTCGTTAAATTCAACCGGGTGCGAGGTGGTAAACCGGATTCGTTCGATACCGTCTACTGCCGCGACAAAATGAATCAGCAGCGCAAGGTCTGCGATATCACCGTCGTGCATAACACCACGATACGCGTTGACGTTTTGGCCCAACAGGTGGATTTCGCGAACCCCTTGCTCTGCCAACATCACCACTTCAGCCAGAATGTCGTCGAGCGGACGGCTGAGTTCTTCGCCACGCGTATAGGGCACTACACAAAAGCTGCAGTACTTGCTGCAACCTTCAATGATCGAAACAAACGCGGTTGGCCCCTCGGCCCGAGGCTCTGGCAGACAGTCGAATTTTTCGATTTCAGGGAATGAGATGTCAACGACCGGCTTGCCGTTTTCCTGTCGCTGTCCAACCAGCGACGGGAGACGGTGGAGTGTTTGCGGCCCAAACACCACATCAACAAACGGCGCGCGCTGATGAATGGCGTCTCCTTCCTGGCTCGCTACGCAGCCGCCGACACCAATAATGACGTCTTGGTTCTCACGGTTTTTGCGCTCTTTTAGCTGTTTCCACCGCCCAAGCTCAGAGAACACTTTTTCCTGCGCCTTTTCACGGATGGAGCACGTGTTCAGCAGCAGGATGTCTGCTTCCTCAGGGTCTTGAGTCAGAGTGGTCGGGGATTCGCTGTCCAGCACATCGAGCATTTTCGCCGAGTCATACTCGTTCATCTGACATCCGTGTGTCTTGATATACAGCTTTCTGGTCATCGCCTGTGCAGTGTGTGTTTT
>CALDUO010000012.1 GCA_937923745.1 uncultured Granulosicoccaceae bacterium | reverse complement strand
GACCTGGAAGGCCATAAGACACAACTGTTGCGTGATATTACGTCGCTCGACCGATTGTACGATGCCAACCTTGAGTATTTTCATAACCTCGAGCTGTACATTATTGCCGGTGAAGAGAAGCTTGCTTACATCAACGACGTCATGATCCCGCAAGTCGAAGCGCGTGCTGCTAATTCCGACGATATTCTGGCTGCACAGGAGCTGCGCGACATCCGCACCGGGCGTGACGACCTCGAGCGCCGCATCCATGACCTGAAGCTTACCCGCCAGGTAGCTATGCAGGGTTTGCCCAGTATCCGTTTGATTCAGGAGAACGATAAGGGTCTGGTCAATAAAATAAACTCAACGCTTGTGAACACAGTGCCGTTGTGGCGTCAGCAGTTAGCGCAGGCGGTGACCATCTTTCGATCAGCAGAGGCGGCCAAGAGTGTCAGAAGTGCCACTGACCTGACCAACGATCTTCTCGAAAAAAATGCCGAGAACCTGCGTGAAGCCAACCGAACGGTGCGGGAAGAACTTGAGCGTGGGGTATTTGATATTAACGCGGTCAAGCGTGCCAATGAAAATCTGATTGCCACCGTCGAAGAAAGTCTCGCGATCGCCGACGAAGGCAAACGCAGACGTGCAGAGGCCGAAAAGACTTTGCAGGAGCTGGAGGGGAATTTGAAGGAAACGCTGCGGTCCGCAAGCAGCAAAGGATCAACGTTGGCACCGGAAGGAGTATAAACCATGGGGTTGTTCAGTCGACTGTTTGGCGAGTTTGTCGATGTTATCGAATGGACCGATGACAGTAGCGATACGATGGTGTACCGGTTTGAGCGTTATGGTAACGAAATCAAATACGGAGCAAAGCTGATCGTTCGTGAGTCGCAGGTTGCTGTGTTTGTAAACGAGGGTGAGGTGGCTGATGTCCTGGGCCCCGGTACCTATGAGCTTGAAACACGTAATCTGCCGATACTCACTGCCATACAGCACTGGGACCATGGTTTCAAAAGCCCGTTTAAAGCAGAAGTGTATTTCTGTAACACCCGGCGTTTCACCGACCTGAAATGGGGCACCCGTCAGCCGCTGATGATTCGCGACAGTGAGTTCGGTGGCTTGCGCATTCGTGCCTTCGGTACGTACACCGTACGTATTAACGAGGCACTGACGTTTATTCGTGAAATCACCGGCACCGACGGTGTCTTCACCACCGATGAAATCAGCGACCAACTGCGTAACCTGATTACCTCAAGATTTGCATCCATTATCGCCGGTGCCGGTATTCCGGTATTGGATATGGCAGCCAACTATGATCAGTTAGGGCAGTTTTTAACCTCGCGTATCGCCCCTGAATTTGGTGAGTACGGGCTTGAACTCACCCGCGTGCTGGTAGAAAACATTTCGTTGCCGCAAACCGTGTCTGACGCACTCGACAAACGCACCAGCATGGGCATGATCGGCAACCTCGATAATTACCTGCACTACCAGACAGGGGTTGCAATGGAGACAGCCGCGTCAAACCCGGGTGGCGATGGCGCGTCAGGCATCGGCATGGGCGTCGGTATGGCGATGGCTAACCGAATGGCCGACCAAATGACACCGGCAACACCTGCGCCACCGCCATTGCCTGCCGCAACGCTGTATCACATTGTCGAAGAAGACCATGCGATTGGCCCGTTCCCGATGGAAGAGATTCGGCGCCGTATTGGCTCCGGACTCGTTCACGGCGACACACTGGTGTGGGCAGCTGGTATGCCGGAGTGGGTACCTGCCAGAGCGGTTCCTGCGATAAGCCGTCATCTGAATACGGTTGTCGACAGCGACGCTAACCCACCGCCTGTCCCGAACAGTTAACCAATAACTAACCGCGACTTGGCCAACAGGAAGAATCAAATCATTGTCTGATCAGGATGATTTGTTCGAGTCAGACCTCTTCGATGTTCCTGCCGGAGAGGCACCCACCCGCGAGCTGAATGAAACCAGGTTTCCGTGTGGGCAATGCGGTGCCGTGTTGCATTATAAAATTGGCACCAGTGATCTGCAGTGTCACTACTGCGGTCATACCAATCAAATCAATCGCTCACTCGAACCCATCGTAGAGCTCGATCTCGAGCGCGCCTTAAGAACACTGCAGCAAGCGCCGTTGGTCGAGCCTGTGACGGACGTGATCAGTTGTCCCAACTGTGCTGCAGAATTCGCGTTGGGTGCACACATGCATTCCGGCGAGTGTCCGTTTTGCGGTACGACAGTTGTTACCGGTACCGGTGCTGTCCGACCCATCAAACCCAAAGCGTTACTGCCGTTTGCTATCACTGCCGAGCAGGCCACGCAGAGTTATAAAAAGTGGTTGGCCGGGCGTTGGTTTGCGCCATCAGGCTTAAAAGAATTTGCGCGGGATGATGCGCCGTTAAATGGCGTCTATATTCCTTACTGGACATACGATAGCGATACCTCCACTGCCTATCAGGGGGAACGGGGTGATGTGTATTACGTCACCCAAATGGTCACGGTTATTCAGAACGGAAGACGGGTCAGGCAAAGAAGACGTGTGCCCAAAATTCGTTGGACACCGGTAAGCGGGCGCACTGCGCGACATTTTGATGACGTGTTGGTGGGAGCAACACGAACACTGCCAAGAACCATCACGGATTGGCTGGAGCCATGGGATCTCGACAATCTGGTGCCGTACACGCCAGAGTATCTCAGCGGATTCAACAGCGAGGTCTATCAGGTGCAACTCGATGAAGGATTTAACGTGGCCCAGGCATCGATGGATCGCATCATACGCTCTGATGTGGCTCGTGCAATAGGCGGTGATCAGCAGCGCATTCACCGTTTGCAGACGGCGCACAGCGACACGACGTTTAAGCACGTGTTGTTGCCGGTTTGGTCGGCGGCCTTTTTGTTCAGGGATAAATCCTACCGTTTTGTGGTCAATGGTCGTACGGGCAAGCTCAAGGGCGAGAGACCGTACAGTCGTCTGAAAATTGCACTCGCGGTGCTCGCGGGCGCGATAGTGCTGTCGGCAGTTGTGTACGTTGCCAACGAGTCCGGCATGACGTCATCCTTTGACAACGGTGTTGATGTGTGGCGCACCGACACTTTTGACACCAACCGTTGGCCTATTGGCACCCGTTAATCACAAACGGTGCTGGCTTTAGGTTCCTCCGGCACAGCTTTTGTACCGGGAACGGGCGACTGCGCCGGTTTTCACCGGTGCATTTCATTCAACATTGTGGGGAAGATATGATCAGATTCGTACTGTCGGCATTACTGGTATTGGCCACTGGTGCAAGTCATGCGCAGTCCAGCAGTTCTCATGGGTTGTCGATGTTTGGTGACCTCAAGTACGCCGCCGACTTTGAACACTTTGATTATGCTAATCCTGATGCCCCAAAAGGTGGCACAGTCCGGCTCTCTGCATTGGGTAGTTTTGACAGCCTTAATCCGTTCATTCTGAAAGGTGTCTCGCCATCCGGTATTGGCGGAATTTTTGACTCGATGACGATCAGCGCCGATGACGAGACGTTTTCCGAATATGGGCTGATCGCCGAGTCAGTTGAAGTAGCCGATGACGTACGCTGGGCTATTTACAATTTGCGTAAAGAAGCCAGGTGGCACGATGGCGTGGCGCTGACCGCGGAAGACGTTGCCTGGACCTTTGAAACCCTCACCACCCGTGGGCACCCGTTTTATAAATCCTATTACAGCAGCGTTGCCAAAGCAGAAGTGCTGGACTCGCACAGCGTTAAATTTTATTTCAGTGAAGGCAACAACCGCGAACTGCCGATCATCATCGGTCAAATGTCGGTATTGCCCAAGCACTATTACGAAGAAAATGACTTTGATAAAACCACGATGACACCGCCTTTAGGCAGTGGGCCCTACCGCATCAAATCAGTGGATGCCGGGCAGTCGATTACCTACGAACTGGTAGAAGACTACTGGGCGCGTGATCTGCCAGTGCGTAAGGGAACCAATAATTTTGGCGAGTTGCGTTACGACTATTACCAGGATCTGACCGTCGCGCTCGAAGCACTCAAGGCAGGTGACGTCGATTTTCGCGAAGAGTACATTTCCAAAAACTGGAAAACAGCCTATGATTTTCCGGCACTCAATGATGGTCGAGTCATCAAAGAAGAAATTCCGAACGGCAGTATTCAGCGAATGCAGGCATTCGTATTTAATATGCGAAAAGAGAAGTATGCAGATATCCGAGTCAGAAAGGCACTGGGATATGCATATGATTTTGAGTGGATGAATCGCAACCTGTTCTATGATGCCTATAAACGCAATACAAGCTTTTGGCAGAATTCTGACCTGGCAGCTACCGGGCTACCGACCGATGGCGAGCTTGAATTATTGTCGGCCTATCGCGACCAGCTTGACGATGCCATCTTTACCACCGAATTTGCTTTGCCGGTCACTGACGGGCGTGGTAACCCCAGGGCTAACTTTAGACAGGCGATTGCGTTGTTCAAAGAAGCCGGTTGGTCCATTCAAGACGGTAAAATGACCAACGAAAAAACGGGCGAGAAGTTCGAAATGGAATTCGTGACAAGACAGCCGAGCGTTGAGAAGCTGGCGTTGACCTATAAAAAGTCGCTGGAGCGTATTGGTGTTGATTTAAAAGTGCGTGTCATCGACACGGCACAATACCAAAAGCTGGTCGAATCTTTTGAATTCGACACCATCACCATGGTGTTGGCGCAATCGCAGTCGCCCGGTAATGAGCAGCGATCATTTTGGACCTCTAAGGCAGCCGATGAAGAGGGGTCCAGAAACTACGGTGGTATCAAAAACCCGGTCATAGATGAACTGGTTGAGAAAATTATCAAAGCCGACTCGCGACAGGCACAGATTGACGCCACGCGTGCCCTGGATCGGCTCTTGTTGAATAATCACTACATGATTCCGCAGTACTTCGCCGATACCTATCGGGTAGCTTACTGGAACCGATTCTCCCGACCGGACATTCAGCCTACCAACAGCCTCGGGTTTGGTAACTGGTGGATTGACCCCGAGAAAGAAGCGGTGCATCAGAGTCAGAAATAATGCAACGGCAAACGGTTTAAAGGTACGGCTGCGTTATGGGCGCCTACATCCTCAGGCGACTTCTGCTGATCATCCCGACACTGCTCGGGATCATGATCATCAATTTTGTGATTGTGCAGGCGGCCCCCGGCGGCCCGGTCGAGCAAACACTGGCAAAAATCAAAGGTGAAGATGTCAGTGCCACCGCCCGAATCTCCGGTGAGGCAGATGCGGGTATCAGCAGTGGTGAAAGTCAGTATCGGGGTTCACAAGGACTCGACCCTGACATCATTCGCGACATAGAAATTCTGTATGGGTTCGACAAGCCGCCCGTAGAGCGATTTCTGAAAATGATGGGCGATTACATTCGCTTTGATTTTGGCGATAGCTTCTTCCGCGACACACCGGTGATTGACCTTGTCATTGAGAAAATGCCGGTCTCTTTGTCGCTGGGTCTGTGGACTACGTTGCTGGTCTATTTAATATCCATACCACTCGGCATCAAAAAAGCAGTCAGGGATGGCAGCGGGTTTGATGTCTGGACCAGTAGTGTCGTTATTATCGGTAATGCCATACCCGGGTTCCTGTTCGCGATATTGTTGATCGTGCTGTTTGCCGGTGGCAGCTTTGTTGACTGGTTTCCGTTGCGGGGGTTGGTCTCCGATAACTTCGATGAGCTTAACTGGTATCAAAAAGTCCTCGATTATCTGTGGCATTTGGTGCTGCCTGTTACTGCGATGGTTATCGGGGGCTTTGCCAGCCTGACCATGCTCACCAAAAATTCGTTTATTGAAGAGATCAACAAACAATATGTATTAACGGCGAAAGCCAAGGGCCTCAACGAAAACAGAGTATTGTATGGTCATGTGTTTCGTAACGCGATGCTCATTGTGGTGGCGGGATTTCCAAGTGCGTTTGTCGGTATTTTGTTTACCGGTTCGTTATTGATCGAGGTCATCTTTTCGCTCGATGGTCTTGGTTTGTTGGGATATAAGTCAACGCTTGATCGTGATTATCCGGTGATGTTTGGTACGTTGTTCTTTTTTACGTTACTCGGTTTAGTCCTGAATTTGCTTGGCGATATTATGTACACGCTGATAGATCCGCGTATTGATTTTGAAGGGCGGCAGTTTTGAGTCGCGCCGCACCGCGGGACACCTCGCTGGCCACTAACGGCTCACGTGAACCCAAACAATCGTGGTTATCCCCTATCGGTCAACGTCGTTGGGAGCTTTTTAAGGCCAATCGTCGTGGTTGGTGGTCATTGTGGCTCTTTCTTATACTGTTTGTGATAACACTGTTTGCCGAATTTGTGGCCAATGACAAACCACTGTTGGTGCAGTTTGATAATGCGTACTACATGCCTGTGTTTAATGAGTATCCCGAGACCGTATTCGGTGGCGACTTTGAAACCGAAGCGGATTATCGTGATCCGTTTGTGGCAGATCTTATTCATGAAAAAGGCTGGATGATCTGGCCCTTCATTCGTTATAGCTTCGATACCATCAATTACGATTTGCCCGTGCCCGCGCCTGCACCACCTTCGGCCGACAATCTGTTGGGTACCGATGACCAGGGGCGCGATGTACTGGCGCGTATTATTTACGGTTTTAGAATATCAATCCTGTTTGGACTCACACTAACGTTATTCAGCTCTGTGATCGGTATTGCCGCCGGTGCGGTGCAGGGGTTTTTGGGTGGCTGGGTCGACTTACTGGCACAACGTTTTATTGAAATATGGTCGGGTCTGCCGGTACTGTTTCTCCTGATTATTATGGCGAGCATTGTTGAGCCCGGGTTTTGGTGGCTACTGGGACTGATGTTATTGTTCAGCTGGATGTCATTGGTTGGTGTGGTGCGCGCTGAGGTTTTGCGGGCGCGTAATTTTGATTATGTACGAGCAGCATCGGCACTCGGTGTAGGCCGATGGACCGTGCTCTACAGACATGTGTTACCCAATGCCATGGTCGCGACGCTGACGTTTTTGCCG
>CALDUO010000011.1 GCA_937923745.1 uncultured Granulosicoccaceae bacterium | reverse complement strand
GCGACGAATGTGATGGTAGAGACGGCTGTTTATCTCATGCTGGCAGCGGGCTTGTGATGCAGGCAAGAATGCAACGATGAAAACCCTGTTACTTGGTGGCGTTAAGTCTGGCAAAAGCCGACATGCAGAAGAGTTGGCTGTTGAGTCGGGTCATGCAGTTACCGTCATTGCAACGGCATTGCCGGGCGATGCCGAGATGAAGGCCCGTATTCAACGGCATCGGCAAACCCGGCCTGCCGGGTGGCGTGTCATTGAAGAGCCGCTGGATCTATCGCATGCGTTACAGTTAACGTTACCTTCACAGGACAACACTCAGCGCCAGTGTGTAATCATCGATTGCCTAACGTTATGGATCACCCAGCTGTTATGCAGTGAATTATCAAAAACCGAGGTCGACGATGTCATTAAAAACTTCGGTGTGACAGTGGCTGACTTCACTAATGATCTGATACTGGTCTCAAACGAAACCAATATGGGTGTCATGCCCATGGATGCGTTATCACGCCAATACTGTGATCAAATCGGTCGTTTGCATCAAACACTGGCAACGCAGGTTGACCGGGTTACGTTAATGGTCGCAGGCCTACCCTTGTCGGTAAAGTAGGGTGGCTGCATTCTCTGTTGTGTGCCTCTGCCGTATTGGGTTACCATGCCCGCGAACGCGGTTCCAACACGGATCAAAAGGGAACGAAGTGAAATGCTTTGGCTGCCCCCGCAACTGTAATCGACACTGTAATCTGTCTGTGCTTTAGCCCACTGGTATTGTGCCGGGAAGGGTCAGATTACATCGCTCTGGTCACTCACCAGTGCCTCTGTCGAGAGCCAGGAGACCTGCCTCGTTCCCAGTTATACAACTTGCCAGACGGGGTGTTTTGGCGACACGTGCCTGCTTATCTGATTCAGAAAGTATCCTGAATACTGCAACCGCGCTGCGTGTACCCTGTCGGCCTACACGGGTGTCGGATCTTGCGGTCATATCACACTGATAATCTGTTGCATGGTGCACTGGTGTTTGCGGTGCCGAGGGTTATTGCGTGCAGGCAACAGGTGCGTGACGTGCTGAGCTGCTATCTGATCAATAACGATGTAACCCGACATTCCTGTGCGCCTATTCTAAAGTGTGCGCTCTACGCACCTGTCTCCACAGGAGACTACCGTTAACACACCCTCTAAACTGTCCACGGTGCTCAGCATCACCATTGTGGTGCTGGCTGTGGTGAGCCTTGATCTTGGTGCAGAGTCTATTGATGTATTGACTGCATTGAAGTCGTTGCTCAGTGATGCGCCGTCTATCGACGCCATTATATTGTCTGAGCTGCGGTTGCCACGGGTGCTGATCGCGATGGCGGTTGGTGCCTCACTCGGGGTATGTGGTGCCGCAATGCAGGGTCTGTTACGAAACCCATTGGCAAGTCCTGGTCTTATCGGTAGTTCCAGTGGTGCAGCGCTTGGCGCAGTGATCGTTTTGTATTTTGGGTTGGGAGCCGGGTTTGCGCAGGCCGTGCCATTGGCTGGCATGCTCGGATCGTTGATAGCAACCGCGTTGGTGTTTTTGCTCGCGGGGCGTGAAGCCAACGTCACCACGTTAATACTGGCAGGGGTTGCCGTTAATGCTATGGCAACGGCGTCTATGTCGTTGTTGCTGAATTTTGCGCCCAGTCCGTTTGCGATGCGGGAGTTGGTGTTGTGGACATTGGGTGATCTCAGTGATCGCAGTATGCTTGACTTATGGGTCATGCTGCCGTGTACGCTGGTGGGTTGGTTTTTGTTGGTGGGTTGTGGCCGACAACTCGATGCACTGACGCTGGGAGAACGAACAGCCAGTAGTTTAGGCGTTAGTCCGGGGTTCTTGCGCTGGCGAATATTTATCGCTGTGTCATTGGCCGTTGGAGCCGCTGTGGCAACCACCGGTATGATTGGATTTATAGGCCTTGTCGTGCCGCATCTAATCAGACCATGGGTTGGTCACGCGCCCGGCAAATTGTTAGTGCCTTCAGCGTTGGGTGGCAGTGCGATGTTATTGGCAGCCGACATCGGTGTGCGTCTGATTCCAACACAAAACCTATTGAAGGTTGGGGTGCTCACCTCGTTGGTGGGGGCTCCCTTCTTTTTGCACCTTATTTTAAGAAGCAGGCGTCATGGTTACCGATAACCCAACATCGGTCAGCAACGACCTGCTCAGCGCTCACAAAGTGAGTGTGGTGAAGGGAGGCAAAACACTGGTTGATACATTAAGCATTAGTGTGCCGCCCGGTAAGCTGGTCGGTCTTATTGGTCCTAACGGTGCAGGTAAGTCGACATTGCTCAGTGTGATGGCAGGCTTGTCAAAGCCCGATAGCGGTCAGGTGTTACTCGGACATGAGCCTATCAGTAAAGTCTCCAACCGTGAACGCGCTCAAACGTTGGGCTGGTTGGAGCAGCTGTCAACGGCACACTGGCCAGTCACGGTTGAGTATATCGTGATGCTGGGTCGTATACCGTATTTGTCTGCATGGCAAACGCCGGGTGAGTCTGATGATCTTGAGGTGAGCCGTGCATTGGCGTCCACAGATTGTGAGCATTTGCGTCATCAGAGCGTCATGACGTTATCGGGCGGAGAACTCACCCGAGTGATGCTTGCCAGAATTCTTGCGGCTGATCCACAGATTATTTTGGCTGATGAACCCATAGCGGCGCTGGACATTGGTCATCAATTACAAACCATGGATGTTTTACGAGACTACGCAACCGGCACTAAAGCCGCGGTAGTGGTGCTGCATGATCTGTCGCTGGCGGCTCGCTATTGTGACTACCTGTATTTGATCCACGAAGGAAAGCTCATCGCCGAGGGAGCAGCTCGCGAGGTACTCACCGAGCAACACCTCCGGGACGTGTATGGCGTAGATGTGGTCAGCGGTGGCGGTGATGTGCCGTGGATAGTGCCGGTCAGGCGTATTAACCTTGACGTGAGTGGCTGATAGTGAATGCCTCTGTTAATACCGGTATGAGGCATGAGCGCGATGTTCAATCATGCTTGGTGGTTACTGCCGTGTTAAGTCGCTTCTGTAGTCTTGCGTTAGTCTGGTGCCTGTTCTGGTGCCTGCTCTGCTGCACGTTCTGGGGCTTCAGTGCGATAGCCCATGCAGCTAGCGACGCTGTGACAGACAAGCCCAAACCAATAGAGGTTGATACAGAATCTCGCAAGCGCTATCCCAAGGTGGCTTCCATTAATTTATGCGCTGATCAGTTTTTGCTGGCATTGGCTGATCCGGGCCAAATTTTATCACTGACCAATTTGTCGCACGATACCGCTGGCTCTTATTATGCGGATAAGGCGCGTGCTTATCCGACGAACAAAGGATATGCCGAAGAGGTGTTGGCCTTGGCACCCGACCTGATTATTGCCGGTGAATACACCAATCGGTACACGCTGCAGCAACTAAAAGCCAGTGGTATTCCGGTTGCGCAACTGGGTATTGCCAATTCGGTTGAGCAGGTGCTCAATAATATAGTGAGTGTGTCCGAATGGATCGAACAGACCGCACGTGGTGAAGCAATGGTAAAAGCGCTTCGGGTACGGCTCGATGCTATCGAAAAGCCAGCCTCAGATTTTCGCAGGGCGGCTATTTATGATCCGAATGGTTATACGGTAGGGCGCAACAGTTTAAGAGGCGATATACTCGAACGTGCCGGGTGGGTGAATGTGGCGGCAGAACAGAATATCGATAGCTATGGGGTGTTGTCGTTAGAAACCCTGATCAGACTCAAGCCCGATATGCTCCTGGAATCACCCTACAGCCCCGGCACCTTCTCCCGAGCGCAGCGCCTGAATGAACACCCGGTGCTCAAGCATGCCAAACTTGCATTCGATGTGATACGTGTACCGAGTGCTCAAACCATTTGTGGTGGCCCATGGACTGTAGATCTGATTGAGAGGCTAAGTCTCGACACTCAGTAGTCATCTCCGCCACTGACGCCACTTTGTAGCGAGCCAGTGATCAATTCATGATCAATCCTTGTTCAACCCATGCTCAATTCATGTTCAATTCATGTTCAATTCATGTTCAATTCATGTTCAACCAGTGACCAACAATAAAAGTCTATGAGCGATAAAGAGCAACAGGCGCACGCTGAAAAAATGCGTGTACTGCAAAAGCAACAGCGTGAAAAAACACGGCAGGCATCCGATGCTGAGCGTGGCTTGGTATTTGTGCACACCGGTAATGGCAAGGGTAAATCAAGTTCTGCGTTCGGCGTCATTGCCCGAGCCTTGGGGTGGGGGCATCAAGTGGGTGTGGTGCAATACATCAAGGGTAAATGGGAGACGGGAGAGAAAAACTTCTTCACGAAATTTCCGGAGTCTGTTGACTGGTATACGATGGGCGACGGATTCACATGGAACACGCAAGACCTCAAAAACGATACGTTGGCAGCGCAAGCGGCACTCAAGCGAGCGGCAGAGATGCTGCATAGTGGTCAGTATGATCTTGTGGTGTTGGACGAAATCAATATTGCGTTACGCTACGACTATTTGGATGTCAGTGAGGTTATTGCTGCATTAGAGCAGCGCAATACAAGAACCAGCGTCATCCTGACCGGTAGGGATGCAAAGCCCGAGCTTTGCGAGTATGCTGATCTTGTCAGTGACATGGTAGAAATCAAGCATCCGTTTCAGTCTGGTATAAAGGCAAAACAGGGGCTCGATTTTTAGCCTGCTGTAATCACGAATAAAGCAGGCTTGAGGTTTTAGCTCTGGCTAAACTGACCACTCACCTTTGTCACACACTGTCAGTTGTTTGATAAGGAGAGGTAGTTGCCCATGATGTTTAAATTACTTATTTTGTCCGTTCTGCTCGGCGCCACTTTATTGATAGTGAGTTGTGCAACTGGTGAGCAAACAGACAGGCCGTATCAGGAAATTGGGCGGTCAAAACATTTTACGCTGGAATCAGACGGAATAATCATTGGTTTTGAAAAGCGTTCAATAAGAAGAAAAAACGCAGCGATCTTGGGTGAATACCAAAACCAACCGCTCTATGCCAACCTTGCCGAACCACTTACGAATGAAGACGGTCTGAACAAAAAGCGCAACAAGCTGTTTCGCCGATATGCCTACTTTAATTCAAAAATAATGATGCCAACGCAGATCGTCTGTCAGTTTGATCAGCGACAGACATTTGTGTACAACGCCTACGACACTGATCTTGGCGGTCATTATGATTATACCGAGTCCTTTGAGCAGCTAAAGGCAACCTTCCAGCAGCTTAAAACGCATAATGTCGGTGGTGGTAAATACACCCATATTATTGTGATGAATATGGGTTGGAATAATGACCAAGCGGTGTCGCTGTGGCGTTATAACACCATGATCCGGGAGTTGCGTATCCGTGCCCAAAAAACGGGTGACAAATTTAACCCATTTGTCGTGGCGATCACCTGGCCCTCTGTCTGGCGTTCGATCAATGATTTTACGCTGTCAAAAAAGCTGTTCCATATGATCAGTTATCCGAACAAAACCCTTGATGCTGACGAGCTGGGTGTGACATGGATGAACTGGATCATCAATGATCAATTGCCAGGACTGATCGATAAAACCAAAGCAGACGCTCCAAAGCTTGTGTTAATTGGCCATAGCCTTGGGGCCAGAATATTGAGTAGAGCTGTATTTGCAACAGATCATTTGCCGGAAAATAAAGAGTCTGATGCGGTTGACTTACTGATTGGGTTGCAGCCAGCATTTAGTGCAACACGGTTTGTTGCGGGTAAGGGCTTGGAGGGTTCGCCTTATGCAGAATTTCGAAAAAAGAAAACACGGCTGGTGTTTACAACATCAGTTAACGATGATGCGAATCCGGTAGCAAACTATATTACGGGTGCCAAACACCTGGGTGGCAGAAAGGGTTTGGCGTATGCCAGAAAACACGCGGTCAACACAACTGCCGGGGCACCCTACGATATACAAACGTGGAGTGATCAGTCTTTGGAGGAGGTGCCGTCTTACGATAAAGGTGTGGTGTTGATTGATGCCTCCAGTATCGTCGAAGACAATGAAAACCAAAAACTGAGTGCTCATAATGATATTCTGGACGACGAAATGGCTGAGCTGATATGGCATCACATCAGTGCACTTGAGTAGAAGCCGTCTCAACGTTAATCTTGTGTATCGATACAACAATCCCGTGTATCGATATAACAATCCTGTGTATTGGTATAACACCGGGCTCGGCTGTGCTCTTTGGCCGATGTGAACGCGCTGCTCGATCAAACCCCGTCGTTGCGATGGCACACAGGTTCGACTGTTGAGGTGGCTGGCAGTCACTCTTGCCTAAACTTTACGGTGGGTCGACACAAATAACGTCGGGAGCAAATTACTGATGATCACAGGGTCTTGTCATTGCGGATTGGTCGCATGGGAGTTTAACGTTGTGCCGGCGTCTGCCACCGCCTGTAACTGTACGGTGTGTCGTCGTTACGGTGTTCTGTGGTCATATGGTAGTGTGGATAAAAGCATTAAATTGAGTGGGCCCACCAGTGTGTATCAGCCTGCCAACTACCTGGGGCTGCATTTTTGTGGTAGCTGTGGCTGCCTCGCCTTTTGGCGTGCGCTATCGCCGGGTGACAACGGGTTGCATCGTGCAGCGGTTAATCTAAGGCTTGCAGAGCCTGCTGCAATTGCATCGATACCGGTGCGACACTTTGATGGTCTGGACACATTCACCGAATTACCCGGCGACGACCGATGCGTCGCTGATTACTGGATTTAACCCAAACCGAATTGGGTAAATCAGCCGTTGCTTTACAACAATTGAATCAATACAGTTTCGGGCATGACTCCTTCGCCTCCTTACAACAATCAATCTTCGTCCGTCCTGCCATGGTAAGCATCAGGGTTTATTGCGCTATCGTCGTCATGTTCAGTGTGTGGTTGTCGGGTTGTGTCGGCAACCGTGCGATAGAGGCACCCACAGAATACCTGTCCCCTGCCGGTTGGCAAGATCCTAAATCCTTTTTGACCCACGATAGTTATGCTGCTTATGCGGCTGCAGTCACCGATGAGGTTGCCCGGTTTCGAATACCGTTTAATCCAGAACAACAAGCGTTAGAGGCCACTTTGGCCTCACCGGTCGAGCTACCCTTGGGTGAGGCTTGTCAGGGTAAGTCAGCAGGTATAGCGATACTGGTGCATGGGCTGGCCGATACTGCCTTTTCGCTGCGTGACATTGGTCTGGTGCTCGCCGAGATCTGTTATCGAAGTCGTGTTGTGTTATTACCTGGGCACGGCACGAGATCGGGTGATCTGCTGACAACGCGTGTCAGTGACTGGCAAAAAACACTGAATTACCTGATTGATCAAGCCGTCGGGGAGTCAGACATCGTTGTGGTGGGCGGTTTTTCGCTGGGTGGCGTACTAACGCTGGATGCTGCGCTGCGACGCCCTGATGATATTGACGGCGTTATCGGTATTTCCCCGGCTTACTATTTGTCATCCGAGCGGTTAGTGAAATGGACGCCTTGGGTTGCACCTTTTATGCGCTGGGTAGATCGCGGACTTGCAGATGACCCTTTGCGTTATGAAGCAATGCCGACGCGCGCGGTTGCTGAAACCTGGAAAGCGATGCAGCAAATGCATCGCAGCATGAATCAGCATGGGCCGGTCAGAATGCCATGGATGCTGACACACAGTATCGATGATGCTGTCATCGTGCCGGAGCAAAATGAAACTCTGTGGCGATCACAGGCGATGCACCCGGGCAGTCGGTTAGTTCGTTTTGTCAGTGATTCGCCATCGGGTAATGCTGGCAGCACCGATGTCCACCAGGAAAACCCCGATGACGAGCGGGAATTGTCGTTACCCGGCAACAGTGAAGAAGGGCGAGTGTTGGCATTGACCCATTTGGCAATTCATCAATCGCCGGATAATCCGCACTATGGTGTCCGTGGTCGATACCGCAATTGTGGCAGAGGGATGCCACGTGATCCTGCCGAGGTTACGTTGTGTGAGGAGTCTGATGAGGTCTGGTATGGGCTGTGGAGTACTGAACGCGAGGCAGGTCGTCCCATGGCCTTCTCTACTTTTAACCCTTCGTTTGATCAGTTGGCCGAGCAGATCAGGCAATTCGCCACACAGATTCTCATGACAGAAAAACGCCAATAATTCGGTGTGTGTGGGACTTCTGAACCCGTCCTCCCAATAAGCAGCGCGGCATTTCGCTGCGTCACTGGCCGCAAAAGGCTGGTCGCAAAAAACTGGCTGCAAAAGACTGCCCGCAAAGAACTGGTCGCTAAGAACAGGCCGCAAAGAACTCAGAGAGGTTGATGCGGCCGCTCAGCGCGCAGCCGACTGATGACAAAAAATGCAGCCGCACAGACAAACCCGCCAATCGCACCGTATAAATGAGCGTTCACCATCACCGGTCCGCCGGCGGTAGATTCACTGCCCGGCAGTGGCCCATAAAACTGCTCCCAACCGAGCTTACCGATGACCAGCACGGTCAGTGCGCTGGCAGAGAAAGGGTAGCGGCGAAAGTCAGCGAGACTACCGGCGAGGAGCAGGCCGTGTAGCGTGCCGGAGAATCCGACATACCAGTAGGTGTTCGGGTCTCTGAGATAAATTGCGATGCCGACGGTCAGCGAAGACACGACAATAACCGTTGACCACTGCAATGCGGTGTAATTGGGCCAAACCAATGCCACGATGAGTGCAAGGCCTGCCATGTTCATAAAAAGGTGACTTTGGCCAAGGTGTACAAAGTTACCGGTGAGCAATAACCACCACTGACCGTCAGAAATGCTGTCCCGGTCAAATCTTAGGGTCAGGTCAAGGCCAGCTAATTGCAGCACGATGCACAGAGCCGCAATGGCTATGGCCAGCCACAGGGCTGGGGTCAGCATGACAGTGTGGATACGCACGGTCTGATTCAGAACTTTAAAAATGGCATTGCGGTCATATCGTGAGGTTTACCAATTTGAGAATAGCAGAGCCAATTTCCATGCCGCATACTATCCTTTTGAGAGATGGTTCAATGTCTTCTGGAGTTTTAAAACGATGAAACAACAACACGCCCCAAGTGTTGCCCCAAAAACCCGCCAGCAACGTGGCTTCACCCTGATCGAAATCATGGTGGTGGTCGCCATTTTGGCTATTCTCGGCGCTGCGGTGGTCCCCAAAATCATGAACCGCCCCGACGATGCCCGAGTGGTTCGCGCCAAGCAGGATATCAGTAGTTTCGAAGCTGCGTTGCAGCTGTACAAACTCGACAACTACAACTTCCCGTCAACAGACCAGGGGTTGCAGGCGTTGGTTGAAAAACCCACGGGTGATCCCGAGCCTGCCAACTGGAAAACCGGCGGTTATGTGCAAAAGCTCACCAAAGATCCATGGGGTCGTGATTATGTGTATGTCAGTCCTGGTGAAGTGGGCGAATACGACATTATCTCACTGGGTCGTGACGGCTCTGAAGGCGGCACCGAATATGACGCCGACATCACCAACTGGGACCAATAGCGCTCCGGTCAATTCACAAGCTGTGTTGGGTGATTGCTCACCCGACCTTGCCATGGCGCACAGGCCGTGCCTGACTGGTGATTGGGCCGGTAGTTGGGTTGACTGTGCGATCTTCCCGTCATGCACCCGTCAGCATTCATCGATAGTGTGAAGACACCTATGGTTACTCAGAATTGGTTGGCAGAATGCCCACGGCGGCACCGATCCCTACAGTCACAATCCCCGGGCTTACAACCTCCGGGTTTGCGATCCCCGGGTTTACGATCCCCGGGTTTACGATCCCCGGGTTTACGATCCTCGGATTTACGATCCCTGGGTTTACGATCCCTGGGTTTACGATCCTCGGGTTTACGATCCCTGGGTTTACGATCCCCGGGTTTACGATCCCCGGGTTTACGATCCCCGGGTTTACGATCTTTAGATGCGCGATCCATGGGTGTGCGTGCAGTCGCAGGCGCTCAGAAAAGCCAGTCTGGATTTACCTTAATCGAGATACTCGTCGTCATCGTGATCGTTGCGGTGTTGTCCACGTTTGTCACATTGACGCTTAATTTTCGGAACGTCAGCAAGACGGTCAACGATGAGGCACTGCGATTGGGTTTGCAGATGCAGATGGCGTCAGATCAGGCCATTTACACGCGTCAGCAGTTTGGCGTGCGATTTCACCCGGAGACGTACGAGTTTTATCAGCTGATGGCCTCTGAGGATGGCGATGCGACATGGGAAATCGTCGACAACGAACAGATGGCCTACCGCCCGTCCGATGAAGAGCTTGAGTACCAGGTGGATATCGAAGGCATAGCCATTGTGCTGGAGACGCTGGAAGAAGAGCGTGAGGCGGTGACCGAAGAAGAACCCATCAAACCCCACGTGCTGTTTTTATCCAACGGTGAAATTATGCCCGACTTCCGTGTCGTGGTGGCCGACAGCACCGCCGAATTTCGTCAGATGATCTATAGTGGTGAGATCGAACCTATCGTTGTCGAAGCGCTCGAATAAGCCGTTATGTTCATCACTCACTCAACCCAGCGTGCGTTCACCCTCATAGAGATGATGGTGGCAATGGCCATTTTGGCGGTCGGTATGGGTGCCATCATCAAAGCGTCTGCCGAGAACGCGGCGAATGCCAGTTATCTCAAAGATCGTGAAGTCGCTCGCTGGATTGCTACCGATAAACTCACCGAACTTCAGCTGCTACCCGTCTGGAACTCCGAGTCGTCCCGAAAGGGCGAAGTGGAGATGTTTAACACCACTTGGTTCTGGCACGCCAGAATCAAAAAAGTGCAAGACCCCGACTTGCGACGTGTCGACGTGGAAGTCCGTCGTGACAAGGATGCAGATGCCTACCTGTATTCCATCACCGGGTTCATGGGTAATCCCGCTCTGATCCAGCGCTGATGAAAACCAACAAACAACAGGGCTTTACGCTCATTGAGCTGCTGGTCGCGATGATGATTTTCGCGGTGTTGGGCACTGTTGCGTATCAGGGCCTGTTTCAGATTCAACGCGTGCGCGACGGTGTGCAGGTGCAAAGCGATCAGTTGGCGCAGTTACGCCGCACGTTTTACTGGTTATCGAATGACTTTGCGCAAATAACTGATCGGCCAATCCGTTCATCAGTGGGCAGCAGCATCAGTGCGTTGGAAGCAACCGATCAGGGTGATGCGTTTATTGCGTTTACACGCGCAGGCTGGACCAATCCGGCGGCCGACGTATTACCGCCGCGGTCGTCGTTACAGCGTGTGTCTTACGCGGTGGAGGGTGATCAGCTCTTTCGGCGTTACAACTATCACCTGGATCAGGCTGATGAAGATGCGCTCAAGCGTCGGCTGTTGTTGTCCAATGTGTCGGACTACAGTGTGCGTTTTTTGGACGCGCAGGGTGAATGGCACAACAACTGGCCCCCCGCCACCTCAGAGCCCGATGACCCGTCGATGCCGCTGGCTGTTGAGCTTAATCTGGAGCTGGAAAGCCAAGGGCGTATCTCTCGACTGTTTGGGCTACCCGGATGAGTTCGCCAAAAGACCGTCAGCACGGAATTGCGATAATAACCGTCATGCTTGTGATTGCGTTGTCTACAATCACTATAGCGTCGATGGTCAGTCGGCAGCAGCTCGATATACACCGCGAAACCAACGAGGCCTTTTTACAGCAGGCGCGGTCTCTTGCGATTAGCGGCGAGCGGTTTGCAGCGGCGGTGCTGTATCGTGATGTGCAGGATGCGGCGCGCGAGAATTCAGACTCACTCGACGATGATTGGGCGCAGACGCTGCCCCCGGTGCCGGTTGATAACGCATCGCTTCAGGGTTGCCTGTTTGATATGCAGGGCCGCTTTAATCTGAACAATTTGGTGAATGATGAAGGCGAGGCTAATCCGGTTTATGTCGACATACTGAGCCGGCTGTTACAGGAGCTCAACATTGATCCGGTCAAAGCGCAGGCCATAGTAGACTGGGTCGATAGCGACATTAATGCAACCATCCCTGATGGTGCGGAAGACGACTATTACACGTCACTGACGCCACCGTATGGCACGGCCAACCGGTTGATGGCCAACGTCAGTGAACTGCGGTTAATAAAGGGCTTTAACCCGCAGGTTGAAGAAGAGGATGCAGACTATCAGTTGCTGCTTCCGCACGTAACGGCATTGCCTACCACCAACGGACTGGTACCGGTGAATGTCAACACGGCGAGCCCTCAGGTGATTTCAGCCCTGTCAGAATTTCTGCAGCCGTTGGGCGCTGACCTATCCCGATGGGATACCGCCGGATACGAGAACTACCCGGATTGCGAGGATATTTTTGACCTCACCGCCGAAGCCACACCCGACACGCTTGAGGCAGAACGTGACACAACACCGTATGAAAGTACGCTGATATTCGAGGATTCGGCAGCACCGGAAAGCGGTGAGGCAGTTGCCGAGCCGGGTACATTCGATGTGCGATCACGTTATTTTCAGTTGCGCATTGATGTTGCAACCGAAGGACTGTCGTTAACACAGTACACACTGTTTGAACGCAGTGAAGACGGCAAAACCCGTGTGGTGCAACGGTCACGCGACACGTTGTAAATGATCTGACGTAGCGTTGTCGGCCCGACTTGGCGGCCCGACTCTAAATGCATGATATGGCGGCACGACCCCAGTGGCACGACATTCGGGCCTAGCCCAAGCGGCCAGGCCAAACGGGCCACTGCCGGTTTGCCGTCAATGTTCAGTCAAGGGTACAACACAGTTGCACTTTGGCAGTGAGGCCCAGCCTGCGGGCGGTGGCGAACAGAAAACCGTGCGCAGGGTATATCGCTCGGTTCGGAAACCTTAAATTCCGGGTTGAGCGCCGATGCTCTGTTAAAACAGGTTTCGCCTTTGTGAAAAAAGCAGGCTAAAGTTAGTGGTTACCTGTAGATGTTTACCTACATAGCAAGACCGCTGGGTTCGCTCAGTATGAATGACAACAGTGACGCAATAGTCTGGAAAGCAGGATAAAACCCGTTGGCAAAGAACTTTATTATTTATGTACCTGAAGTCGGAAACGACTTCGCACACTGGGCCATGTCCAGTGATGGTGGTGCGCTCGTGTCTGCGCCACAATCAGGTACGCTGCAGGAGGCAGCAAAAGCAGTAGAGGGTCGGCGCTCGGTGGTCGTGGTGCCCGGAGACGATGTACTTCTGGCTGAGGCTACTGTTCCAGGTGGGTCTGCCAGTCGTGCCCAACAGGCTGTACCGTATGCACTGGAAGACATGGTGGCCGATGATATCGACGACCTGCACTTTGCACTGGGTTCAAAAGCCAGTGGTGATCGGTACCCTGTGGCGGTCATTCATCGCGACACCATGGACACCCTGAAACAACAGCTGGACGATGCACAGCTAAAGCCTGCCGAAGCTGTACCCGAAACACTGGCCTTACCCAAGTTCGATCACCAGCCAGAAGGACCTGTGTGGACTGCGTTGGTGGACGATGACCAGGCAGTCGTTCGTCTGAACGGTTATAAAGGGTTCGCCGCAGATACCGACACCGCGGGCATGATGTTAACCGGTGCGCGTCGGGAGCTCGAAGCGGACAGCGTCAACAGCGCAATGATTCTGTACCGTACCGATCAAACCGAACCGGCACCTGATGTGCCCGGCATGTCAGTTGAAATGCGATCGTGTGAGAGTCGCCTGTCGCTGTATGCCGACGGTCTAGCACACGCACCGCGCATTAATTTGCTGCAGGGCGATTACAGTTTTAAGCAGCAATTTAACCAGAGCTTTAAGCAATGGCGCTGGACCATGGCGCTCGGTGTATTGCTCATCGGGTTGCTTGCTGGCAGCAGTATCTTTGATTACCTGCGACTGGGCCGCGAGGAAGCCAAGCTAAACACTGCCGTTAATCAGGTGTTTACCGAAACCTTCCCGGGTGTGCCGGTGCGTCGTGCCAAAACCCAAATGGCCAGTCGTCTTCGCGAACTGGGCGATGGCGGTGGTACCGCGGTGGGTTTCACTGTCGATATGAACGTAATTGCATCAGCGGTTGCTGCAGTGCCAAATACTACGCTGAACTCCATAAACTATCGTGATGGTCGTTTCGATCTCGACATCACTACCAGTGGTTTGCCTGCGTTCGATACGTTAAAAAACAATATTGAGCAAAACAGCAATCTGACCATGACCGTGCAGTCAACCAGTCTTCGCGACGGTGGTGTACGGGGCCGTGTGAGGCTCGAACCCTAATGAAAGACTGGTATCTTCGGCAATCGCCGCGTGACCGCATAATTGTATTGGTGGTTGGTTTTTTAGCGGTTGTTGGAAGCGCTTACGCGTTCGTCTGGCAGCCACTCCAGGAAGGCTTGGCCACACGCGAGCAAAACGTGATCAACCAACAGCGCGACCTTCAGTACATGGTGGACGGTGCAGCGCGTATTAAGGCCTCAGGTGGCAGCACATCATCCAATGCCCGCACGTCTGACAAAGCGCCGTATTTGCTGATTGACGAAATGATCCGTAAAGGTGGGCTGACGCCACCGCAACGGGTCGAACCCACATCAGGTGGTACCGGTGCCAGAGTCACGTTTAATGAAGTGGGCTTTGACAAGCTGGTACAGGTAATCGCCGAACTCGAACTCTACGGTATGTCAATTTCCACGATCAATATCAGCCGTAAAGGCACCGGCACGGTCAGCGCGCGTTTCACCATGGAGAAAGGTTGATGCGTGTCTTTCGCCTGTTGTTGTTGGGTGCGCTGTCGTTCGTTATTTCGGTGTTGTTTTTGTTTCCGGCGGCACCGGTCGTTGATCGGGTGAAGCCCATGTTGGCACCGGCGGAGATCGCAGGGGTATCCGGTAAGGTGCTCAAAGGCTCGGTGGCAGCTGTGTCGTATGATGACGGCATTCTGCCGTTAGCGGCTCAGAATGTTGAGTGGCGTGTGCTCGGGCGCAAACTGCTGACCGGGGCCGCTGGCGTCGATCTGTCGTTTGATGCGTACGGTGGCAGCGGCAGTGGCACCGTAGCCCGACAATTCAATGGTGATATTGTTGTGAACGATTTTGCGTTCAAAGGCCCAGCCAAGGGCTTTGAGGCGCTGATGCCGTTACCACTGGCGACGTTTAACGGCACGCTGGCAGCGGACATCGAGTCTGTGGAAGTCAAAGATCAACTGTTAAAAACCTTTCGTGGCACCATCGACTGGACTAACGCATTAGTCGAAACACCGGTACAAGCACGGCTTGGCAATGT
Organism: uncultured Granulosicoccaceae bacterium; assembly: GCA_937923745.1. Classification (GTDB taxonomy): domain Bacteria; phylum Pseudomonadota; class Gammaproteobacteria; order Granulosicoccales; family Granulosicoccaceae; genus CALDUO01. The sequence continues at coordinate 19,570 of CALDUO010000011.1, read as the reverse complement.
TCAGATTGATGTGAAGCCGCAGGAAAACAACGCGCACAAGAGCTTTGTGACCGCCAGTGGCGGTGAGGTCGACATTGAGGGCACAGTTGATATCGCGCTCAATGGCGATTTTCGCGCCAACCTTTTAATCACACCAAATGCAGATGCAACCCCCGAGGTGCTCAGTGCTCTAAGAGGACTGGGGCGACCGGACAGCAGTGGTCGATATCGCATTCAACAAAATGGAAATGTGAACCGACTCATGTAACCACTGGTATAACCCCAATACATTAAATAAAGACGAAAGTAGACCGCTAGAACTATTAGCATCATTACAGCACCAGAACATGTGCCCAGAACAACAAGAAATCAGGCAGCTGACAGAATCGGTCATAGCGCTGGCAAGGATTGCAGGGGATAAAATCCTCGCGGTGTATCGCGATGGTTTTGAGGTGACCTCCAAGGCAGATTGCACACCGCTTACCACCGCTGATATGGAAGCCCATCATATAATTGAAGCAGGCCTCAACAGCCTTAGCTTCAAAGCCCCTGTATTATCTGAAGAGTCCTGCCATATCCCCGTAGAAGAGCGTCACGGTTGGGATACTTATTGGCTGGTCGACCCGCTCGACGGCACTCGCGAATTTATCAAACGAAACGGCGAATTCACCGTCAACATTGCGTTAATCCATAATGGCGTTCCGGTGTTGGGTGTCGTCTATGCACCGGTGCTCGACCTTTGCTACTTCGCGTGTGCCGGTTGTGGTGCCTGGAAACAAGAGCGCAACAGAGAGCCCGCCCAAATCCATGTGCACGCAGGCAAACGCGACAAAGTGGTTGTGGCGCGCAGCCGGTCTCCGGAAACCGGGCCGAACATGCGAACATTTTTGGACAAGTTGGGTGACCACGAAGAGGTGTCCATGGGCAGCGCGCTGAAAAGCTGTCTGGTGGCCGAGGGCTCTGCCGATGTCTATGCGCGCCTCGGTCCTACATCCGAATGGGACACAGGAGCGGCGCAGTGCATCGTTGAAGAAGCCGGTGGTCACATTACCGACCTGAAAATGAAAGACCTGCGGTACAACACGCGTGAGTCGTTGATAAACCCTCACTTTTTTGTCTTTGGCACCAGCGAATACCACTGGTCAGATTTTCTCCCCAGCGGAATCCCGCTATACCCTGCCTGATTCTGTGACCTGCCCGCTGTACTGCTGACGTCCGGGCGGTATACTGTGCTGTCCGATCCCGGTATCATAGGGATCCACCTTGTCGGATCAGGCGGTTTAACGCTCTCTATGCCATTAACTTTTTCCACCCCCGAAGCTGCTGAACTCGCCTTCTACGAAGCGCTGGAGCACGGCGACATCGAAAAAATGAAAGCTGTATGGTGCGACGACGACTCCATCATCTGCATTCATCCGGGCGCCATCCGTATTGAGGGCCGCTCTGATGTCGTCGACAGTTTTCGGCATATGTTCGAGCAAGCGCCCGAGCTCGATTTCTCCATCTCTGACGTGCGCAGCCAACAAATGCAGGATCTCGCAGTGCATTTGGTGCGCGAAGAAATTGAAATTGACGGACAGCTGGTCAGTGTCATGGTCTCAACCAATGTCTATCAGCGTATCGGTGATGGTTGGCGCATGAAACTCCACCATGCGTCCCAGGAACCCGACTACGATTACGATGAGCTCGACGCCATCGCAGAAGAGATGGATTCTGAAACCCCCATCGTCTTTCACTAGACGCTGCTGTCTGGCGCTATTCTGGCGCAATTCTGGCGGTAGCCCGCCCATCCGTTGTAGCTGTGCTTGAGGGTATCAGTTGCCCGGGATCACTCCCGGCTCTGAGCGGCTAGTGCGCAACCGCCACTTTTTTCCGTAGTATCGGTTTTTCCTGCTCGTCATCTGCGGCGGTTCGGTTCATTGCAATCGCCGTCATCACGGCATGATGAATCTTCAGAATCTTTTTTTCTGACTTGGTTTTGATCATGAGTCGCTCGCCGTTAATCAGTGTTAACAGCAGCGTGAATTGCACGGGGTTAAACACGAGTATCAACCCGGCAACAGCGGCGCAGCACAAGACCACAAAAAACAGCAGCGTAAACGATTCTGGTGTTACCCGATCTGAATAGCGGTAATACAACAACACAATTAGAGCCACGAGTGACAGGCACAGCGTAATCAGCGCTTCGAGGCGTGGGGGCTCACTTTCGTGCAGCTTGACACTCGACACGTATTTCATCGCATAGCTGTTGTTTTTTCGGGCGATACGCGCGCTCGTGATGACAATGGCGTCATCGTAATACAGCGTATCAGGCGCTATTTGCGGCTTTTTTTTCTTGGGGAAAAAGTAATCGAGCATGCAGTGAGTGTAGCAACTGCGTCGGGACTGACAAGCGGGGAATGCGGGTCATAAGACCACCGGTGCCGGTTAGTTCTGGTCAATGCCAGCACCCTTGAGCACCAATAAAATCGACAGCACAACCAATACCGATGCGATATAAAAAGCAGCCGTCGGGATTTCGGCGTATATCAGGTAACCGAAGATACCGCCAATGACGAATTGCAGCATATTGACTACCGTGACCGTCTGCCCGCGAATCCGTTGCATCGCGTAGTTCAGTGCCGAGTGGCCAATCACCGTCGAGACCAGCGCGACCCCGGCGATCATCGCCAGATTGTACGGCGTGTAGTGATGAATCGGCGACGAAAAGAACAGTGCGACAATGAAGGTTAAAACCCCGGCGCTTAAATAGACCGGCACAATGTATAACCAGACCGTTGGCAGTGCCCGATGGTGCCGGGCGATGGCCAGATACCAGGCAAACAGGATCATCGAGACAAGGCAGACGATATCGCCAATGAAGTGGGTGCGACTGATCGAGAAGTCGCTATAGCCGAGCAGCAGCATACCGATGACGGTAATGCCGGTTGCCATGAGTTCGCGTGGTTTAATTTGCTCCCGAAACATAAAGAACATAAAAAACGGCATCACGACTGGCATGACATTGACGATCAGGCTGGCATTGGCTGCCGGTGTCATACGGGCCCCAATCACCCATGCGATAAAATGCAAACCCAACACGCCGCCGGGTAACAGCGAGCGTTTGATAACAACTGGCAGTGGTGCGTCGGTATAGGTTTTACGGGCGTGCAGATACACGGGCAACAGAACAATGCCTGCCAACAGCACCCTGAAGGCTGCCAGCATCACCGGTGGTTCGGTGCTTTCACGAATAAAGATAAACGATACCGCTGATGCACAAACCCCTGCCAGCAGAATGATCCACGTGACTAGCATATCGGCATTGGTTGTCGGCTATAGCGCAGCGCTGTCACAACACAAGATCGAAGTCATAATCAATGATAAGCGGCGCGTGGTCAGAGAACATTTTGTCGCGGTAGACGCGTGTTTTTGTGACCTTGCCACGTAAGCCCGGGGTGGTGATCTGGTAGTCGATACGCCAGCCCACATTGTTGGCCCGAGCATTACCGCGCTGCGACCACCAGGTGTATTCGTGTTCTTTTTGCGGTAATTCGCGAAACGCATCCACATAACCGGTGTTGTCAAAGAGGTGAGTCAGCCATGCCCGTTCCTCTGGCAGAAAGCCGGAGTTCTTCTTGTTACCTTTCCAGTTACGAATATCGGCGTTGGTGTGCGCGATGTTCCAGTCACCGCATATGATCACCTCGCGTTTTTGCTTTTTCAGTTTTTCGAGGTGCGGTAAAAAGAGATCCATCATCCAGTATTTATAGTTTTGTCGTTCTTCACCCGAGGTGCCCGACGGCAAATAGAGCGAGACGACTGACAGGTTGCCGTATTGGGCTTCGAGGTAACGCCCTTCCCGATCAACCTCCGGCACGCCTAACCCACGGATAATTTTGCGAGCTTTATGGCGGGTGTAAAGCGCGGTACCGCTGTAGCCTTTTTTCTCGGCGTCGTGGTAGTAGCAGTCAAAGGCTTTTGGCGAGAAGACCGGTGCCGAGAGTTGGTCTACCTGTGCTTTGGTTTCCTGAATGCAGACAACGTCTGCTTTTTGCCGTGCCAGCCACGGGAAGAAGCCTTTGCGTTCGGCTGATCGGATGCCGTTCAGATTGGCGGTGATTATTCGCATGGCGGGAGATGTATGACAGGTGAGCCAACGTGTATCATACGCGGGTCAACCAACGACCGGAATAACCCATGCACGATTTTCAGCGCGATTTCCTGAGCTTTGCAATCAACACCGATGTCCTGCGATTTGGCGAGTTCACGTTAAAGTCCGGTCGGATCAGCCCGTGGTTTTTTAATGCTGGGTTGTTTAATGATGGTGCAGCACTCGCGCGATTGGGCGAATTTTATGCAGATGCCATCGTGGCGTCAAAGCTTGAATACGATGTATTGTTTGGCCCGGCCTATAAAGGTATTCCACTGGTCAGTACCGTCAGTATCGCACTACATAACCGACACGGTATCAACAAACCCTGGGTATTTAACCGAAAGGAAGCCAAAGATCATGGGGAAGGCGGTTCGCTGGTGGGTGCCGAGCTAAAAGGGCGTGTGCTGGTGATTGATGATGTTATTACCGCTGGCACTGCCATCCGCGAGAGTTTTGCCATCATTCAGGCGGCAGGCGCTACCCTTGCTGGTGTGTCGGTCAGTGTTGATCGTCAGGAGCGCGGACTTAACGAGACCTCGGCTATTCAGGACATCGAAACCGCGCATGGTATACCGGTACTGAGCATTGCCAGCCTGGCAACTGTCATCGAGTACCTTGAACACCAGCCGGACAACCAACAGGTACTTGATAACATTCGCCAGTATCGCGATAGCTATGGTGTTTGACTGGTATGTTTGACTGGTATGTTTGATTGGTGTGTCTAATACAAAGACGCTAAACCGCTGCCCAATACAAATCTACGCCGGGATCAAACACAGTCACGGTGCCATCGGGCGTGGTGATGCTGGCCGGGTATTCAGTGGGAGTGCTGCGGCGTGTCAGTGTTGTCGTGTTTTCGTTGGGTGGTAGTCCATACCATGTCGGGCCGTTCAGTGAACAAAATGCTTCGAGATGCTCAAGGGCATTTTCCTCTTCGAAAACCTGCGCCAGACAAGACAGCGTATTGGGTGTGTTGTATACACCGGCACAACCACAGGAGGTCTCTTTGGTGTGCGTCAGATGGGGTGCGCTATCGGTACCCAGAAAGAATCGTTCATGGCCACTGGTAGCGGCATCACGCAATGCTTGCTGGTGAGTAGCTCGTTTCACGATAGGCAGGCAGTAGTAGTGGGGCCGAATACCACCGACCAGCATGTGATTACGGTTGATCATTAAATGATGCGGTGTGATGGTTGCTGCGGTGTTGTAACTGCCATCGCGCACATAGTTCACGCCGTCAGCGGTTGTTACATGTTCCAAAATAACTTTAAGTTCGGGCAAGGCCTGTTGTAGTGGCTGTAACTGTGTTTCGAGGAACACGGCCTCACGATCAAAGATATCAATATCCGGTGATGTCACTTCACCGTGTACACACAGTGGCAGGTTAATGTCAGCCATCACCTCCAGCACTGACATCACGTTGTTAATGCTAGTGACGCCAGATTGTGAATTGGTGGTAGCTCCTGCGGGGTAGAGCTTTACCGCATGAATGATGCCTTGATCTGCTGCGTCTTTTACATCGGCAGGATCAGTATTGTCGGTAAGATACAGTGTCATGAGTGGTGTGAACTGATGCTCTGGTTGTATCGCTGCAGTAATGCGCTCGCGGTAAGCGGCGGCATCCGCACCGGTGACGACCGGCGGCACCAGATTGGGCATAATGATGCCGCGACCAAATTGGCTGGCAGTGTCATTGACCACAGCTTTTAACATCTCGCCATCGCGAAAATGAATATGCCAATCATCCGGTTGTCTGATTGTGAGCGTATCTACCATGTGTGTGGCCTTGATGGGTTAATGCGTTTGGGTGCGGTGAATGTTGGGGTGTGCGCTATTACACGGCAGGCTTAATCAGCGTGCCTACACCTTCATCGGTAAACAGTTCGAGCAGACAGGCGTTCGGTACGCGGCCATCAATGATCTGAACGCTACCCACGCCTTGTTTTAATGCATCCAGTGAGCATTGCACTTTTGGCAACATGCCACCGTAGAGCGTGCCGTCTTGTATCAGTGCAGTGATATCCGTGGGAGTCAGGCCCGTGAGCAAGTTGTCGTTTTTATCGAGAATACCCGGTGTGTTCGTGAGTAACAGCAGCCGCTCGGCCTGCAGGGTTGAGGCGACACTGCTGGCGACAAGGTCAGCGTTGATGTTATAGCTTTTACCATCAGTGCCCACGCCAATGGGCGCAATAACAGGGATAAAGCCACCTTGTTGTAACAGGTTAACAATGGAGACATCGATGGTTTCAACGGTGCCGACGTAACCCAGTTTGCCAGCGTCTTGTCCGGGTAGCGTGAGCGGCACGGCTTTTATAAATTGCGCGTCTTTTCCGGTTAAACCAACTGCTTTGCCACCGACTTGGTTCAGCAGGTTCACAATGCTTTTGTTCACCTGGCCCCCCAATACCATTTCAACAACGTCCATGGTCTCGGCGTCAGTGACTCGCATGCCATCGATAAACCGGCTCTCTTTACCAAGCTGTTCGAGTAGCTTGCCAATTTGTGGTCCACCGCCGTGTACCACGACCGGGTTCAGTCCTACTTGTTTCATCAGCACAATATTCTGTGCGAAGCTGCGTTTGAGGGTTTCGTCGGTCATGGCATTGCCGCCATATTTAACGACAATAGTTTTACCGCTAAAGCGCTGGATGTACGGTAGCGCTTCGTTCAGTACTTCGGCGGTTTGTCCTGCTGCTGTGTTGTCCACGGATTACCGGTCAGGAAAGGGAGGTAGACGGGTATTAGAACGGATAAATCCGGTCATTGTCTACCGGTTTGTAGAGCTGGATGAGAACTGGATGAGAACTGGCCGATAGTGTGAGGTGGCAGACCATGCTGCCAGCTCGTGGTGGTCATCAGAAGCCGTCTCAACGCTGATTGAGTGCAGTGCGGCGATGGTCGCTGCGGTGTGCGATCAACCCTCGCCTTGTCTCAGCCCACATGCTCGAATGCTGAGAGGGCTTGAGCGATAGGCTCAGAACGGGACGTCGAGTGTGCCGTCGACCGCTTTCATGGCGGCACCGAATGATGCACGAATACGCTCAAGTGCCTCTTCGCTATCAGCTTCAAACCGAATCACCAACGATGGCGTGGTGTTAGACGCTCTGACCAAGCCCCAGCCATCAGGATAGTCGGCTCGCAGGCCATCAATAGTGGTGAGCTCTGCGCCGTCGAAGCTCGATTGCTCGACGAACTTGGTCATGAACTCATGGTGTTCGCCATCGACCGCAAACTTAATGTTGATTTCAGGGGTGTTTACGCTGTTGGGAATAGCACCGAAAATCTCGCTGACGGATCGGTCGTCTGCCGATACAATTTCGAGTAGTCGTGCTGCTGAATACAGCGCATCGTCAAAGCCGTACCAGCGCTCTTTAAAGAAAATATGTCCGCTCATCTCACCACCGAGCAACGCGCCAGTTTCTTTGATGCGTGACTTGATAAACGAATGACCGGTTTTGTACATATCGGGCACACCGCCGGCTTTGGTGATTGCTTCCGGCAGCAGCTTTGAACATTTTACATCGTAGATAATGCGTGCACCGGGATTACGCGAGAGTACGTCTTCTGCGTACAAAATCATTTGTCGGTCTGGCCAGATGATGTGTCCTTTGTCATCAATAACGCCCACCCGGTCGCCATCGCCATCAAACGCGAGACCCAGATCAAGGTTGCCGTCTGCGACGGCTTGCATTAAGTCTTGCAGGTTTTCTACTTTGGCAGGGTCGGGGTGGTGATTCGGGAATGTGCCGTCTACCTCGGTAAACAAATTCACCGATTCACAGCCCAGACCGTCGAATAGCGCGGGTGCTGCAACACCGGCAACGCCGTTGCCACAGTCAACGCCGATTTTCATGGGACGCTTGAGTTTGACGTCGCCCAAAATGCGTTGCAGGTAGTCGTCGAGCACATCGGCTGTGCTGAGTTCGCCCTGACCTGTCACGATGCGACCGTCTTTTAGTCGTTGATACAGCTCGGTGATGCCGTCACCAAATAACGCACCACCTTCAACCATCATTTTCAGGCCATTGTATTCCGGTGGGTTATGGCTACCGGTCACCATGACACCGGTGCCCGTGTCGAGATGATGGGTGGCGAAGTACAGCACCGGGGTGGGTACCATGCCAATGTCGATCACGTTCAGGCCGGTCGACACAATGCCCTCTGATAACGCTTTGACAAGGTCGGGTCCGGAGAGTCTTCCGTCACGTGCGACGACGGCGGTTTTCATACCGCGCTCCAGACATTCACTGCCATAGGCCCGACCAATTTCCCGAACTACATCGGGCGTGAGTGTGTCGGTCACAACGCCACGAATGTCATAGGCGCGAAAAATGGCCGGTGAAATTTCCATACTAAGTGTCCTGTTGTGGGTCGCCAAAGTGTACCAGATGCTCTACTACCGGTTATGTTAGCGAGATATCGGGTGAGACTGTATGGCAGTCAATGCAGCAAAATATGAGCCGGAAGACTGCCAAATTTTAGGCGGTTGTGCAGGTATGGCGCAGGTCGGACGACACGCTTACTGTGTGCCGGAAGAACCGAAACCGCCGTCGCCACGATCACTGTCGTCAAAGTGTTCTACCTGGTTAAAACTGGCCTGCACTACCGGCACAATGATCATTTGTGCAATGCGTTCTCCGACTTCAATGGTATAAGCCTTGTCACCTCGGTTCCAGCAGGAGACGAACAATTGGCCCTGGTAGTCGGAATCGATCAGGCCAACCAGGTTGCCCAATACAATGCCGTGCTTGTGTCCCAGTCCCGAGCGAGGTAACAACATTGCCGCAAGTGACGGGTCTTTGATATGGATGGAGAGCCCTGTGGGTATCAGTTCGGTTTGGCCGGGCGCTATGGTGAGGGTATTGTCTACGGCAGCGCGCAGATCAAGGCCCGCTGATCCGGTGGTGGCATAGGTGGGCAGCGGTATGTCGGTGCCAATGCGTGGATCGAGAATTTTAAAATCTATGCTGTGCACGTTAAAAATCGCTCTGCAATAAGTTGAATAAGTTGATTGGCAACTTGCTGTTTTCCGGCAGTGGCGATGCTGGCGTGTCCACCGTCGGTCCAGTAGACCTCCAGTGCATTGGTGTCGGAGTTAAACACAGCGTTGTCTTTTGTGGCGACTTGGTTTGCGGCAATCATGTCGAGTTTTTTGCGTTCCAGTTTGCCGGTCGCGTATTGCTTGACGTCGTTGGTCTCTGCTGCAAATCCAACACAGAAAGGCGCTTGAGGCAATGCCGCTACGCTGGCCAGAATATCAGGGTTTCTGATCAATGATAACGACAGATTGTCTTTGCTCTTTTTTATCTTTTGATCTGCAACGGTATCGATACGGTAGTCAGCGACGGCTGCCACCGATATAAAAATCTGTTGCGAGTCAACGGTACTCATCACAGCGTCGTACATGTCTTGCGCTGAAACCACATCAACACGCTGCACACCGGCAGGGGTGTCAAGGTGCACAGGTCCTGCCACCAGTGTCACGTTGGCACCGGCGGCTATTGCCGCTGCGGCCACTGCAAACCCCATTTTACCGGAGCTTCGGTTACTCAAATAGCGCACGGGATCGATGGGTTCGCGAGTCGGCCCGGCTGTGATCAGTACGTTCATGCCGTCCAGCGGCGGTCGGTCGGTGGCTGGTTGCTGCGTTGGTGTCGCCGTGGTGCCTGACTCCGGTGAGAGTCTGCTAATCATGTGTTGCCGAATCTCAAGAGGTTCCAGCATCCGTCCGGCACCGGTTTCACCACAAGCCTGATGCCCGACACCCGGACCGATGATGTCCATGCCTCTGGCGGTCAGTGTGTTGATGTTGTCAGTTGTGGCGGCATTTGACCACATGAGTCGATTCATAGCCGGTGCGATGACGATGGGCTTGTCGGTCGCCAGGCACAGTGTCGACAGCAGGTCGCTGGCAAATCCATTGGCCAGTCGTGCAATGGTGTTTGCGCTGGCAGGCGCAATGAGAATGGTGTCGGGCCAGCGTGCCAGTTCAATGTGCCCCATTGCAGCCTCTGCTGCCGGATCCAGCAATTCGGTATGCACCGGGTGTCCCGAGAGTGCCTGTAATGTCATGGGCGTAATAAACGTTTGGGCACCGTGGGTCATCACGACCCTGACGTCGGCACCGACTTCGATGAGGCGACGGGTGAGATCGGCGCTTTTGTAGGCTGCGATACCGCCGGTGATGCCCAGCAGAATTTTGTGACCCGATAAGGAGCTCATGCGCTAACCTGTGAGTTGCAGTGTCAGCAGACATGGTAATCGAAACCGATGTCTGATGTTAATGTGGTCTGGTGTGATCAATTTGCTGATGATCCGGTAACCGGCAGTGCAGGGTGTGCCACTGATAGGATTTAGCCGGCAGTGTACCTGTGCTGCAACCGTTGTGCCGTGGATGGTACGACCGCCGATGTTATCGTGTTGGTGACGCTGCTGGTCGATGGCATTGTCACTGTCTGGTTTGAATGGCTCATGGTTAAACTAGGCCATGATTAGACCGGCCCATGTTTAAAAGGGTCAGGGTTTGAACCGGCTCATGTTCAAACCGGCCCATGTTTAAACCGGCCAAGGGCTGGCGTGACAAGGGCTGGCGTGACAAGGGCGATTTTCAAAGACGACTTTCCGGGGTGACTATGAGAGACGAAATTTATGGTAGGGTCGGTCGTTGGCAAATGATTGGAAAGCCACCTGCATGAACGATGATATGGCTGCAAGAGCGCTTGAGCACGTGCTGATTACCGGGGCTACGAGTGGCATTGGGCGTGCCTGCGCGCAAAAGCTGATTGCGCGTGGCGTTCGTGTCAGTGTATTGGATATCACACCGCCCGACTATGACGTCACGGCCTTTGAGCAGTTGGACTTGTCCGACCCTGCCTCCATCACACAAGCCCTATCAGCTGTTCAGGCGCTTGATCCTATTGATGCGCTGTTTAATATTGCCGGTGTGCCGCCAAAGCCCGATCAACAAAAAAGTATTCTGTGCATCAACTGGGCGGGGCAAGTGATGCTGACAAAGGGGTTGCTTGACCGTATTCGTGCGGGTGGGGCTATCGTGAATATGGCGTCTAAAGCGGGTGGTCGCTGGATGCAAAATATCGAGGAGGTACGTCATCTTATGGCGCACCTGACGCCGGCGCAGATAGACAACTTTTTGGCAGAGACTGATATTGATGCCACCCGTGCCTACAACTTGTCGAAAGAGGCATTGATTGTCTGGACCATGGCCTCGGCAAAAGCTCTGAAAGACAGGCAGCTGAGAATGAATTGTGTGAGTCCTGCAGCAGTAGATACCGGTATTCTCGACGACTTTAAAACGGCCTTCGGGCCAATGGTGGATAAAAACCTCGCCATGACTGGCCGTCCGGGTCATCCGGAAGAGGTGGCAGATGTTGCCCTGTTTTTGGCGTCACCCGAGAGTCACTGGTTGCGTGGCGTTGATATCACCGTAGACGGTGGCATGAGTGCCTTTATGCAAACCGAACAATTGAAGCTCGATGACACACTACTGCAGTAACATCGTGTTTGTCAGTCCCACAGGCCAACGTCAACACCGGGAGTAAGTCATGGCACATGCGGATCTTGTTGCCCACAATCAACAATTTAAAAAAGGTATTGTGACGCTGGCCCCTGGCGTCTACACGGCCGTTGGGTATGCCGCATCGAATGTGCACATTATTGAAGGGCGTACCAGCCTGACGATTGTCGACACCACGGAGTCTTTGAAAGCTGCCGAGAACATTCTGTTAGACCTCAGAGCCCTGACAGATAAAGAAATCAGCAAAATTATCTACACGCACAGCCACCGTGATCATGTGTCAGGTTGCAGCGTGTTTCGTGATGGCCAGCAACCGGTGCTTGCCTGTCATTTGTTCAGCTCTGATTTGATGGCTGTTGATCCTAACGTCATTGCGCCAAATAAAGCATTAGGTCGGCGAACACAGGCACAGTTTGGTATCGGCTTGTCACCTGACGAGCGCATCAATCTTGGCTGCGGTCCCGGAGACCGTCCCATGGAGGGGTTAGGTCAGGGCTTTGTGCCACCAACAGAACTCATCCCTGCAGACTGTGATATTGATCTTGATGGTGTTCAAGCGCGGTTAATCATGGCACCCGGTGAAACCGATGATCATATGATTGTCTGGTTGCCGGCATCACGGGTACTCATTGGCGGTGATAACTGGTATCACGCATTCCCCAATCTATACGCCATACGGGGTACTGCCTATCGTGATTTTCAGACGTGGGCGGATACGCTGGGTGCTATGGCTGCATTAAATGCAGAGATACTGGCACCAGGCCACACACAACCGGTCATGGGTCAGTCAGTTGTCGAGGATGTATTGTTGTCAACCAGAGACGCAATTTTGCACGTGATGCGGCACACTGCAACGGGTATGGATCAAGGGTTGTCACTCGACGATATCGTGACCAGCCTGTCGTTGCCGAAAGCGCTTGGCTCGAAACCGTGGTTACGCGAATTCTATGGCAAACTCGGTTGGTCAGCGCGGGCGTTCGCAGCTGGCACACTGGGTTGGTACGATGGTAACCCAACCCATTTGGGTACGCTGTCATCAACCACCCGTGCGCAGCACATGGCAGATTTGGCTGGTGGTATCGATGCATTGGCCGATCAGGCTCGCTTAACCAAAGACCTGCAATGGCGGCTAGAGCTCTGTGATCATCTGATGGCGTTGGGTTATGCGGCGCAATCGTTAAAAGCCGAGACGATGATCCGTCTTGCAGATACCGAGATCAACGCCACTGCACGAAATACCTATTTGTTTGAAAGTAAAAAACTGCTGGAGCACAGCTGAGCGTTTTCTAACAACACCGTGCCGATGGGGAAGTATGCGTGCAGGGATTCGGTAATTTTTAAAATCAAGGTCGTTATTATTTCGTGGACACTGAACAAAATTTGAGCCTTCGAATAACGAGCATCCTGTCTGATGCGTTTGCTGTGGCGCTGGTGTGTCTTGCGTTTTACACCGCTGGTTGGGGCGTGTTTGACAATGTTGGTGTGTCGGCTCTGAATGTGTGGTTCTCTTTTATGGTGGCCTTTTTTGCAGCCCGCCATTTCACCGATACATCAAAATACTCGGCAACCGCCATTCGTATTTTTCACGTGATGCTGGCTATTGTGTTTACCGTTGTCATGTGGCGGTGGGTGGTCATTATGCTCGCGCAAGAGTATGAGTTTATAGAAATATCGGCCTCCGAAGATGTGCTGGCCTGGATCGGTGTTGCGATCACCGGTTATATGACGTGGCGTTACTTTGGCATTCCCATGTTGGCAGTATTTGTAGTCGCAACGATGTACGTCATACTGCCGCAGTCGGTCTTTGGGTATGGTGAGGACTGGCAGCGCGTGGCTGAAAATCTGTGGTTTTCAACGGACGGTGCTTTTGGCCGCCCGGTTGAAGTGGTTGGTCGGGTTGTACTGATCTTTATTTTATTCGGTGCCATATTGCAGACCTCGGGCGCGGGTGCGGTGTTATTAAAATTTGCGTTTGCATCGACGGGCCGTTTCTCGGGCGGCCCTGCACATGCTGCCATTGTGGGTTCTGCGATGTTCGGTACCTTGTCCGGTGCTGCAATTGCTAACGTCGTGTCTACTGGTGTATTTACTATTCCCATCATCAAGCGGTCGGGTTTTAAAGCCAAATTTGCCGCAGCGGTTGAATCAGCCGCTTCCACAGGCGGACAAATTATGCCGCCGGTTATGGGCACGGTCGCATTCCTGATGGCTGACATCACCGGCATTCCTTATTTAAGCATTGTGGTTGCAGCACTGGTTCCTGCACTTATGTATTACTGCTCACTGTTTATGGTGGTGTTGATAGAGGCACGTAAATACGGCGTAAAGCCAGTGCCGGTTGAAGAACGAGAAGTACTGACGGCGCGTGACTGGCTGCAGAGTGTTGCGTTTTGGATACCACTGGCCTTACTCATTTATTTTTTATTGGATGGGCGAACTGCTCAAAACGCCGGGTTTGCCGCAACTGTCAGTGCGTTTGTCTTGTGCCTGATATTGTTTCCGGATTTCCGGCATCCAAAGCGATGGCTTGAAGCGTTAATTGCAGCGGGGCGGACATCGGCAACGTTGATGGTTATTGTTGTTGCCATCGGATTTATTATCGGTGTGGTCAATATGACCGGTATTGGCTTACAGTTCGCCGAAGCGATCCTGTCAGTATCTGGCAGTAATCTATTGGTTAGCCTGCTGTTGGTCATGGCCGGATGTTTGGTTATGGGTATGGGTGTGCCAACAGGCGCGGCTTACCTGATTATTGCTATTGTGTTGGGGCCGGCACTGGAGCGGCTGGGCTTGCCCACTATCGCCGCGCATTTGTTTGTTGTGTATTTTGGTGTACTGTCAGTGATTACGCCGCCGGTTGCGCTGGCAGCATTTGCGGCAGCCCCCATCGCTGGCTCAAAACCGATGGAGACTGGTTTTGAGGCGGTGCGGCTCGCGATTGCAGGTTTTATCATTCCGTTTGTTTTCGTATATCATCAGGATGTGCTCATTATTATTGATGACTTCAGCGTGCTCGGGCTGATCTGGGCTGTTGCGGTTTTTGTGATTGCCACCTGGGCTATTTCAACAGCGCTTGCCGGGTTTGATCGGGGTGCGATAGCGCTGTGGGAGCGGATGTTACGATTCGGTTGCGGCATTGTCGCGTTATTACCCAGCTACTCAGTGGCTGGGGCCGCTGCGGTCCTGGCCGTTGTGATTATTGGTGCTCATTATGCCGTTGGCAAAAAACAAGCGGCAGCCTGATGCAAAACTGCTGTATTTTAGAATCACTTTTCATGAACTCATGGGCAGTACCAGTGGCTGAGTTCTTAACCCTACTTGGAGTAGATTAACGATGAAATGTTGTGTCACTAAACCATTAGCCGGATACGTCCCTAAACTCGTGGCCAAAGTTGCCGCCACCGCGTTGTTGTTTTCACTGGGGTCTGTTGTGGCACAGGAACGGGTGAAAATGGCGACAATTGCGCCGGGTACCTCAGCCTATTTGACGATGACCACGTTTTCCAGTTTGGTGAATCAAAATCAGTCGGACTACACCATCAATGTCGACGCCACCGGTGCGGCAACCAAACATGGTATTGAATTGTCGAGAGGAAAGCTTGATCTTGCGATGGGTGCGCCTACCGTGTACTTTTTTCTGAAAAATAAAAAGGCAATGTATGCCAAGCTCGACGATCATGCAGAGCTCGCTGAACAGCAACGTCTGGTCATGTGGTTCCCCTATGGCCAATATCATTTTATTACCTATGCTGACAGCGGTATCAATACCATCGATGATCTCAAGGGTAAAAAGGTATTCTTGGGTCCTCCTGGTGGTGGTGCGTGGGCTGCTGCACATTCGTGGGTGAAGGCTGTGGCAGGTCTTGATGCGAAAGAAGGTGATTATGAGAGTGTAAAGGCTAGTTGGTCATCAGCGTTTCAGGGATTCCAGGATCGACAATTCGATGTGTATGTTAATGGCGGTATTGCACCGTTTCCGCAGGTCGAGCAGTTGGCGTTAAGTAATAAAATACGTCTGCTTGGTATTGATGAAGAGACCTACGGTAACGCTGAAGCTGCAAAGAAATATCTTGGTGCTCTGCCTGGCCGCGCTGTGGGAGTTATCAACAAAGGCGTGTATGGTGAGAATGTTGCGATGGATCATGACATCTACACCAATTCGGCAACTGTCGGTATCATCGCGCGTAAAGATCTGTCGGATGACAAAGTATATGCAATGACCAAAGCATTCTGGGATGCAGTGCCCGAGGCACGAAAGTCGACACCTTGGCTCGAAGGCATCACCATGGAATACGCAGTACAGGAGGGCGGCATGAAACTGCACCCTGGTGCCCAGCGTTATTATGAGGAAATGGGTATTGAGATCCCGTCGGGTTCCAGCATGTGATGACGGATTTTTGGGAAAATTCGTCGCAGTCTGCATAACGCAGACATGTGGTTACGTTATGAAAAAGGGGCTTCGGCCCCTTTTTTGTGTGAGAAGCCCAAGGCGTTAACGCAGGCAAACTGTAGGCTCTTATACGCTCCAACCGCCTGTCTGTGACTAGCCTTGAGAGGTTGCCTTCAAGGGGAGGCTGTGCTCAGCTTACTGACTTGATTGAGCCGCGCTGCTTCGATCAAACCCTGCCTTGACCGAAGCATACAGGCTCGACTGTTAAGCTGGTTTCTACTATCAGTGGATGATCATAGTCTGTATGCACGCTACTCCCTGGCGTGCTGCACTCAAAAAAGATAAACCGCCCCGAGATTACCTGCGGAATCGTCCTCTTGGTCGCCATTAATACCCTGAGTTGAGCTTTCCTCACCGGGTGCACCGACGACGAGTGTATCGCCATCGTGACTTAGCTCAATCGAATGAGCAAACCGGTCTCTTCGATCAGGATTGCTGGCCATAATTCTGGTTTGCTCTAGCCAGATATTGTCGGTCCATGCATACATGTACACTAACCCAATGCCCTTATTGCTGGCTCCTTCTGATGCCACCATGAGTAAGTTTCCGTCACCGCTCAAAGCGACATCTCTACCGAACTGATCGCCCTGCCACGTCGCATTCTGGCGTGTTTCCTGTTGCCAGTTGCCATCCGTATTTCTGAAGACATAGGCGGCACCAATAGGCCCTGCCAGTGATGGGTCGCCAAAGTTAAAATAGGGTGCGCCTACCGCTATGGTGTTCCCGGTCGCGTCGATGGCAATTGATGATCCGAATTGATCGTTTATATCAGCATCATCCGCTTTCAGAACGGCTTGCTGTAACCAACCTACGTCAGTTTTTGAAAATACATAGGCCGAGCCGCTTGATTCATGAAACCTCGCCCCGACCGCTAGCGTATTACCATCATGGCTAAAACTCATTGAGCTTCCGAAGTTTCCTCCATCCCCGGTAAGGCGACTCTGCTGCTGCCATTGATCACCATTTCTGGTAAAAAAGTAGACGATGCCATACTGGGTCTCATCATTCCGGGTAAAACTTGCGTAGGGCGCGCCGACAGCTAACGTGTTTCCATCGGTGGTCAGACTGACTGAGGTTCCAAATTGATGACCACCTTGGTAGTTGTCGTAGTTAAGACGGCCGCGATAATCCCACTGTCCGTTATCACGGTGATAGAGATGAACGGCACCGGCACGGCGATCGCCCGATTGAAACGCCTCACCCTCGGCGCGTTGTAAATGCACTAGCGGAGTACCAACAGCCAACACATTGCCATTGCCACTTAAACTCAGTGAAGCCTCTAAGTTATCTATTGTTCCAGCTTCATCCATGCGTGCTTGCTGCTCCCACGTTCCATCGACACGACTAAACACATAAACAGCATTTTTATCACTGACAGCCATAGTACTGCCATCGGAACTCAGTGCGAGGTGCCAGCCAATACCAATGGGTTCATCCGTTGTGGCTTTGAAGTAGCCGACGGCTTGTGAGAGAGAGTCGGGTACGGTCACTGTCTGTGAATCGACACAGGCTGTCGTATTGCAGGCTTGTACGATATAACTTGCATTGAGACGTTTATAGAGCGCAACACGATGCTCGTAGTAGTGTTGTGTTGCATTGATGTCTTCGCCTATCTGTGTAAAACCCGATATGCCGTCAGGATTCTCCAGTACACGATAAAACTGGCTATCGACTGAAGGTTCCCATGCCAATCGAAATGTCTTATCCGGGATTAATGCAAGGCTAGCCTGCACTGCTTGCGGTGGGATGTTGTTGTTAAGGTCGTTCTGAGTCCTTAATGCGTCAAGGTTGGTGATACCGTCATTGTCGTCATCCCATCGTTGGCTGTTGAATTGGTCGGCGGATATCTGAATGCGCTGCGTAGCCTGTAACCCTGTTGCGAAGGTGGTTTCAACAGTGGCCAGAGTAATAGCGCCACTTCCGTCAGAAAAAGTGATAGTCAACGGATGTTCGGTGTCTGCCGTCAGCGTTTCGGACACTAGCCAACTTTCATCAAGCACCCATGCCGCTGTGGTGGATATATCGCCCCAGTCCAATCGAACCTGTAGCTCATTCGATTGGACTGCGGGTACAGTGATCGCAAAGTCAACACGAACAACTGCGTCAGGAGCAGACTCTGATTCATCGGGTATCGATTGAGCGTCATTACTCGGTGCAACTTGTGATGCGCTGGGTGTTGATATCGGAGTGATGGATGCCGGAGTTATCGATGCTGGAGGTGTTGATGTCGGAGTTATCGATGCTTGAGTTGTTGATGCCTGGGTTGTTGATGCTTGAGTTGTTGATGCTTGAGTTGTTGATGCCTGAGGTGTCGCCAACTGAGATGCCACAGTAGTTGTGTTGTTGATTGGCTGATTGTTGGTCACACCCGGGTCAATGGGAGGGGCATCCGATGAGCCGGAGCAGCCAGAAATAAATAACGCCATTACAAACATCAGCGCGGCCGACTGTGTGGAATGAATTGGGTTATCCATGCTGATTTTCCTTAATGAGTCGAAGGCTGCGCTATTTAAGCTGCGCCATTTAAGCTTGGCGAGTGGTGTAACGATAGGGTGCACTAGAGTAGCAAATTCTCAAGCTTTGAACCACGAAACCTACCACAAACCCTGTCACAAACGCAGCGTCTCCGAAGACGATGACCCGATTGTTTACAATTAAATAGAGCTGCAATTGGAGGGTGGTTTTCCCAGCGCTTGGACGAGCCTCTAAAAAGACCTCTTGTTTGGTTTAGACCCGAGGTCAGAATAGCGTCTACCCTTGTTCCTGAAATTTTTAACGGTTCAGTTAGCCTCATTCCTGTTGATATTCTGGGGTCTATTATCTGTCCAGTACAAGAGCCAGTCTGCATCGATAACACGCCCTGTCCTCACTGGATAGGTTGCTCTAACAGGTAAGTCTGATGTGACGCAGGTGACAGTATCAATGACCTTAATCATAAGCACTGAAACCTCAAGCTCAGGCACAAAAAATCAACCGCCAAACACTAACCGACGCAACAAACTAATGACGTCATCATAAAAAAAGCCTGATTTTAAATCACCGTTGTGGCTGGTCATCAATGACTACGTTGACTGCAAGACAGGGCGGTGATTCATGTAACGATCGTGAATGCTCGTACAGTGCAGTGCTCGATACAAAACGAGACATGCCAACAACGTCGGCCAGATAAGTAGCAAAGACCCAAAGTCGATAAATGATACTTCAGCATGAAAAAAATGACACCAAACACTGTATGCACCCATAAAGGACTTGGGCCGTTTTAAAGCACTGTCATGTATATAAACTGTATCGGCGTTTTAACGACTCAGCCTTTTCCTGGTGCAGATTCAGAATCAGCCCAAACCGCCTGGCGTCCGGAGCCTATACAATCACTGCCATCAGTTACGCATCTGCCACTAGCGAGTGGTAAGTGACTCGCTGTTATTGTTCTAACGCCAGGGAGGCACGATGAACGAAAACGCCAATACCACAG
>CALDUO010000010.1 GCA_937923745.1 uncultured Granulosicoccaceae bacterium | reverse complement strand
GTTTACTGCAGCCACTAATGTGTGGCAAGTAGCTGACAGATGAGTCAAAATATGACCGTAATCGTATGAAGTCGTAGCGCCAGCCTGTAGATCTGGAGTTGTTCATATTTAATATATGTGAAGCCGATACGGGTACTGTTTTATTTGGTTGCCTAATTCCTGGCAGTACCCAAACCATTCAATGCGTAAAAATCTCTGATGAAGGCTCAAGAATCACCCGCGTTATGAGTGATGTCGTGCAAAGGTGGGGCGACACAATCGGGTGCAAAGTGCTATTTAGTGATATTTGTAAATATTTGTGTATTAGCTTTCACATCTGTATTGGCGGTCCGCACTATGCTTCCCGTAGATAAACAGGTGGGAGATTCTGCCTCACAAGAGTCAGAGCAATTTAACGGGGGTATCGTTACCATGGGAACTTTTTCACGTAAGTCGCCGAGACACTCTGTTCTACATAGTTGTCTGTTGTTTTCCCATGGCAAGTGGTGTGTACCACTGGCCTTGCTGGTTCTGCTCACTATTGCGCCTTCAGTCTACTCTCAGGAGTACGAGCAGCTTGCGGTCGGCACTCGCCATATTTGTGCGCTGGACACGTCCGGTGGTGTTGACTGCACAACTGATGAGTCGAGTCTTCATCTGTTGCCTCCTGATGACTTGCCTCCGCTAAAAGATATTGGGGCCGGAGAACAACACAGCTGTGGCATTACCATCGACGACACGGTGGTGTGTTGGGGCGCAAACGTCTTTGGTGAACTTCAAATTCCTGATATTCAGTCGCCGGTAGCCAGTCTGTCGGTAGGGCATAACCACACGTGTGTGGTAGATAGTAACAATGCTGTGACCTGTTGGGGTTTAAACACAAACGGACAGTTGAATGTCCCTGATGTACCAGGTGGTTTTGTTCAGGTATCTGCGGGCAGGTCTGCTACTTGCGGCATTGATACTGTAGGCGATATCCACTGCTGGTCGAGCGATTCGTTTTTCACTGATGATATGCCCGTGGTGGGCCCCTTTTCAAAGGTCGATATTGGTATTAACCATGGTTGTGGTATCACTGAATCAGGTGACATAGAGTGTTGGGCTCTACGGGACTTTTTTAATATCACACCGCCGGATGACGGCCCCTATACCGATATTACTGGTGGTCGGTATGCTCTATGTGGGCTTCGGGCGGACCAGCGTCTGGAATGCGGTTTTGCAAATCCCATCAGCCGTCAGATTGATACACGGTCGGATGAGTACCCCACCGATGTGGCGTTTACAACCGTTAGTGATGGTACCGCTGAATTTCTGTCAACGCCGATGTGTGGCATTCGAGCCGATGATGGCGTGATTCAGTGTTTTGGTGGCGGTGGCTCGGAAAGCTTTGATGGATCATTGCTGCCGCCGCCGCCCGGCAGTGGAGTGGAAACGCACACTGCTCTGACAGCCAGTGACATTTCGTTGTCATTGGTGGCAGAAATATACGACGACAAACAACTGGAAATATTCTGGAACAAAGTGCGTGCGGTTTCGCCGATTATATCCGTAGAAGTGTATCGCGACGATCAGTTACTGACCGTAACCCAAAACAACTCAAGCTATTACGATAATACCTTTGCTGACGCTCAAAGTGGCGTTGGTGACGTAGTGCGTTATCGAGTACGGAGTGTTGACACAGAGGGTAATGTTGGTGAATTTTCCAATACCATCGCGATAGATCGGGTGACTCGGTCGGTTTCGCTCGGAGATTCAGGGAACACAACACCACCGCCACCACCCGTCACAACAGGGGTTAATATAACTAATTTGGGTGTTGAATTTATCAGTGTTCATGACGGTGGCCTTGGGTCCTACCACTTATCGTGGGATGTAGAGAATACCGGTAGTAATGCCGTGGCAGGTTATGCTGTTAGTGTGAATGATGAACTGGTCGGCTCGACCACCGCCACTATCTTTTTGGGTAACGGCATTGATTCTTCTGCGTGTCGTGTGTTTACTGTGGTAGCGGTCGACGAGTTTGGTGTCATTTTGGACCACAGTTCAGTGGCTTTTGGTTTCGCCAGATCACGGTGCAACGGGCGCTTACCCCGGTAAGGTGTGTTCAGTGTGTCAAGCGCTATGGCCCACAGTCAGGCGCTGCTTCAATCATCTGTCGGGTATCGCCATGAGTGATAACGCTCGGTGCCTCCTTCACAAAATATTCACCGTTGTCTGAATAACGAGAACTGTATGACTATCAAAACGCAAGGCAGTGTTTCATCCATTAATAACAGACTTTCGGATACCGAAGGAACACAGCATTCACGAACGACATTACAGGGCCGCTGGACTGTCGTGTTGATTTTAGGTGTTGCATTAGCCAGCTCGTACTCACCGGTTTTTGCTCAATCGTACCAACAGGTTGCGGTAGGGGAATCCCATGTGTGTGCGCTCGATGCGGCTGGACAGGTAGACTGTAACAGTACATTTGAGGCGCAGCGTTATTTGCCATCCAGTGACTTACCATTGATGCGTGACATCAGTGCGGGTCAGCAGCACACTTGCGGTGTCACCTTTGATGACACGGTTACGTGCTGGGGTAATAGCTCGTTTGGCGCGTTGCAGATACCTGAAATGACAGATCCCGTGGCCAGCATTTCTGTCGGAACAAATCATACGTGTGCCGTTCATTTTAACAACGAAGTCACCTGCTGGGGTTTAAATACCAACGGTCAGCTCAATGTACCGGTGATTGATGGCGGGTTTGTGGAGATCGATGCCGGTCGGGTGTCTACCTGTGGTATCGACACGCTCGGACAGGCACACTGTTGGTCATCAGATGTGTTTTTACAAACGGCGGAACCCGTTCAAGGACCCTTTATAGACGTAGAGGCCGGGGTTAATCACAGTTGTGGTTTGACCATTGAGGGTAATATTGAGTGTTGGGCGTTACGCGAGACTTTTAATATTACGCCACCTGACAGCGGCCCCTATACCGATCTTACTGTGAGTAATCTTGCTATTTGCGGCTTGGGTGCGGACCAGTTTCTGGACTGCACGTTTGCTGAACCGTTACGGTTTCGGTCTAATGACAATAGAGACGATTACCCATTCGATGTGGCATTTACGTCTATCGAACTGGGCGCTGCCTCTTTTGTGGGAGTTCCTGTCTGCGGAATTCGTGCTGACGATGGCACGATAGATTGCTTTGGTGGTACTGGGCGGGAAGGGTCACGATTGCCGGCACCACCAGGCATTGATGCAGTGGTCACCTCAGTCAGCGCCAGCAATATCTCGCTGTCGTTAGTGGCAAGTGTCTATGATGTAAATCGCCTGGAACTCTTCTGGAATCGTGTGCCCAGTGTGATACCCAGCCTGTCAGTTGAGGTGTATCGTGATGATGAGCTGTTGGCTATAACCCAAAACGGTAGTAGCTATTATGATGATTCGTTTCAAAATGTAGATTCGACCTCTGGCGATACCGTGGTTTATCGGGTCCGCGCACTGGATGTCGCCGGAGACGTGGGGGACTTTTCGAACGAGGTTGTTATTAACCGGGTAACGGGAGAAATCTCACTCGATGATGGTGCGCAAAACGTCAACAATCCCAGGCCCGATTCCGGTGTTCGAGTACGAATCATCAACGCTCAAGTGATAGCAGCGGGCGCCAGTCAGGGTTTTTATACACTTGACTGGGAGGTTGAAAACACCACTGAAATGCCGCTGGCTGGTTTTGAGGTGCGGTTGAACAATGAACCGGTTGGTTTTACATCGCAAACGTCCTTCTTTGGTGGGCAGTTGGATAGAACGGAGTGCGCGGTCTTCAGCGTAGCCGCCATTAGTGAAGACGGTACAGTGCTCGACTACGGTTCAACAGCGATTAGTTTTATTACCGCCGGGTGTTCCGGCCTGACGTTCTAACACTGTCGGGTGATACTGCAAACAGCTTTGTGGCCTCACTCGGATGGCACATAGAAGCCACTTCAAATAATCGTCTATGTGCTGACGCTAATGCGGTGTTGCATAATGGGTTACTGTAGGTGCTGTGCGACGTAAACCGGAAAAAC
Source organism: uncultured Granulosicoccaceae bacterium (assembly GCA_937923745.1). Classification (GTDB taxonomy): domain Bacteria; phylum Pseudomonadota; class Gammaproteobacteria; order Granulosicoccales; family Granulosicoccaceae; genus CALDUO01. The sequence goes on along the minus strand of CALDUO010000010.1, from coordinate 8,506 downwards.
ACAGCATAAATCCGAGAAGTCAAGAATTTCAATGACGCGCAAAAGTAGCACTACTGCTGCAAAACAAGGGATTCAGGGTCAATACAAGGTATCGCGGTGAATGCTTGACCGACGTTGGGTGTTTGGACGACTAAGGGAGTTCAAGTCCCTGATCGACTAACTTGTAGCCGATCAGGGCTTGTTTTTGCGGTTTATTTTTATATTGTAAACGGGTTACGTCTGGTATCAGTATGTTGAATCGGCTACCAGATTGTGCTGTTCCATCAGTCGAAGCAGCGTATCGTCTTCGTAGTCATCCGAGTATTGCGCAGCATTGAAGCCTGCTTGTTCGGCAGCTTGCAGTCCACCACGTTGGAGTATGGCACTTAACAGCGTTTCAGGAGAGCCGCCGTCATACAACGCATATTCCAGTGCCGTCATATCAACACTGTCTACAACGCCCAAGTCTGCACCTGCCTCTACGAGTGCTGTTGCTACTTCATATTCGCTCCACGCGATTGCATGTATGAGCGGTGTGTAGCCATCGCTATCCAAATAGTTTAGATCAGCGCCTCGGTCAACGAGGCTCCTTACGTCGTCTGCAGACAACATTTCATGTTGTAGGCGATCAGACAGTGCATTTGTGCCATGGCTGTCGGGCAGTGAATAGCTAACACCGACCACAATTGCCGTGACAAGTGCCATGGAACCGGCCGTCTTAATCCCATGCCATGCTTTGCGGATATGCTTGCCCCTGATTTTCCACTGCGTGACTTCGGGCGGATTGGTAGTACGGCTGTAGAGTGTCATAAGTGAAGCCAGTGCCCATAAGCCACCGACAATGTAAACGACAATTCGTAGTTTGTTAAAGAACAGGAAACTGGTGCCGGCGCACATAGCCAAGCTGATCGTCGGCCCGACTGCTGCTGACAAAACCGATTGTTGCGATACTGTTTTTTCCAAGGTGTCTGGCAGGTGCTGAGCAATCGCCGTTACAAACTCTTTGGTGTCGTTTGATGATTCCAGGCTAATCGACGTATGTTCGATAGCCTTGTTAGCCCTGTAGTCAACCAATACACAAGTATCGGTGCTGTAGATGCGAAGATTCTGAATTTGATGGTACGGAATAGCTGTCAATCCTTCAGTGCCGAGCACTTCTGACGGTGAAACATCTGATTTTAGATCGTTACGTGCTTTTTCTACGTTCTCTTTGTCGCATGAACCTACCAAAATACTGGTGTCAGTTAATACAACAACATTGTCTGAATTCGATTCACTGTTAATCCAAAAATTCATAATAGGTCCCCACACCTTTGACTCAATGAATATTCGATCTATCGGATTAACGGTATAACCCTGAACGAAAGTTATTATGGAAGGCTCTGTTTATCGATGTTTATAGAGGCAGATCACATTTGAAGGGCGTATGTCGGAACCAATAACAGCCATTGAAGACAGTGAGCCTCTCACGAATTGACGAGTCTGATAATCTATGGACTGGCTGAGACCGATTTATTGAGTGCACGTTATTGTAATAAATGAAAATGACAGCAAGGGATATGCATCACCACGCAATCGCGTCTGATCAAGGTGATATAGGCTATGGTAAAAACTCGGTGGCACTCTATTTTGGGCTTAAATCACTGCGATGACCAGGACTAATTGAGGGCATGAGGACATGAGGGCATGAGGACATGAGGACACGAGAGCAACCAGGGCCTTCTCGGCTGCAGGCCGGTTATTGGAAGCCGTCTCAAAATTGATGCCGTGCGCCCGGTATAGCAATGGCTGCGGCGCTGTGCTGACCATTTCACCTTGTAAAATTGCTGTCTCGTCAGACCTCGCCTTAACTGCAGCAAGCACGGATAAGTATTGACACGGTTTCTTGCCACTTTTCATGTCTCCGCGCATTGGTTGTTGTTCGTCACGCGTCTGGCATTTTGAGAAAATTATTCTTGCTCCATCTGTTTTCTCGCCATGGGATTCTGGCTATAATAATTTCGACTCAAGGCGTCCATGCACGCAGGGTTACCATTGCAACGGTGTCCAGGATGGACCCTATCAGGTAATACATCACACATGACTACGAAAAGGACCGTTTCCACCGCGCAAGCCGCGACCATGAAGACGAAAAAGAAGGCGAAGAGCAAGACCTCGAAGCCTGTACAGTCGTCGCTTCACCAGATTATCAGCACGCTCAAGCTGGGCGAGCTACACATATTGCAAGCCTACGCCATTGTATCCCCTGAGAGACCGGCTCGTTCCAAAATGATGAGCTGGGTGAACAAGGTCAGGCGGCAACAGGGTGAGAGAGGCCTCAATAACGAGGAGGTGCGTGATGCCATTGAATTCTTGGTTAAGCTTGGTTTGATGTTGCCTGCTGTCAACGGCAAGGGATTAGTGGCGCAGGGCCCGGGTGCGTATTTAGGGACCATCACTGTGTTGTGCCAGCAGGCGATCGAGTCTGAATTTGCGTTTGCGTTTTTGGAGATTGCAGAGGCGGAAGTCTCACGCTACAGCATATCCGCGCCGCACGGTTATGGTGGCTACGGCAGCGTTATGTCTCGCATTCATCTGTTGGAGGGAAAAATTCGATTAGAGGTGCTTGCCGGTCAGTACGACGAAAATAGCTACGAGATGGTGCCCGCGACTGTATGGTCATGGATTACTGAAACAGAAGCCGAGCCCTTTTTACGTAACCTGCCAGATGAGAGTCGGCAGTTGGCGTGTGTGGTGGGTATGAATGAACGCACGTACGGTTTATTACCACTCGAGCCATTACGCTCGGTTGCATTTGATTGCGCACCAGATCCTATGGCGTTTGTCGATATTATGGCCGGTGGTTTGGTATTGGGCGGGAGTTTTGAAGCAGCATTACAAGTCTTCGACAGGGTGCCCGACAGGTTCAAACAAGACAAGTCACTGTTAATCGCCAAAGCAAGCATTCAGACACTGATTGCAACGATCAAAGGGCAGTACGACAGCGTGTTGGGCCTCGTAGAACATTGCCTTGAACACGAGCGCAGTGGCACACGTAAGCGCGCTGTTTTCCCTGATGATGTTCATTTTGAAATTGGCGTGCTGGGTTTGTTGGGCAACAACGCTCAAGAGGCCGCCAAACTGTTTGAGTCACTGAAGAAAACGCACAAAAAACACAGACACCTGCCTGATATGCAGCATGTTTATGAAATCGCTTCTGAAGTGACCGGACACGGTGATCTATCGCTGACGATGCGCACCAGAGGCGCTTTTCCGGTGCTTGATGTCATTCTGGCCGTTTCAACGTGCTGGCATGAACGGCTAAACATTAATGCGACCGAGTCGCAGTACATTGCCTGGTTGGAGACGGTGCTCGAAAACGCTAACTACGGACAACACCACTGGGTCGTTGCTGAGTTGATAACGGTGTTGGAGCAGATCCGTGTTCCACACAACATGCTGTCTGCCAAAACGCAACAGCTCATTAAACAATCAAGTGGTGAAGAACGCCATGCCGCGTTGGGCTCGGTCAGTTTGACCAAACTGATTCAACCCATGGTCAAATGGGAAGCCGAGCTTCGGGCGCTAGAGCTCTTGGCACCTGTTCCGAAACAGCCGAGCGCCAAGTCAACGCCTCGGGCAACCACACAAAAACGCATGATCTGGCGGGTCGCACAACTGTCGTCATTCTCTGTAATAGCGACGCCGATCGAGCAGTCTATGGGCAAACAGGGACAGTGGAGCCAAGGGCGTAAGGTCAGCTTGCAACGGCTGAAAAACAATTCGGCTGACTTCGACTATTTGAGTGAGCAAGACAGGAAAGCTGCCGACTCGATTCGTAAATACAACAACTACGGATGGGGTGGCGGTAACCGCTACGAGACAGACCAGCGCACTGCCTATCATCTGGTGGGGCATCCGCATGTGTATGACGATGCCGGTAATACGATAGAGGTAGTGGAGGTGCCAGCCGAATTACGCATGGACGAGGAGGGTGATACCGTCACTGTGAAAATGCACCCGGCACCCAGAGATCATTATGTGGCCTCGTTACAGGCTGAGGGTCGGCAATTGGAGGTGACCCATTTTACGGCCGCACAACGCCGGTTGTTCGAAGCCATGCCGGACACTGGCATCGCCATACCGCTGCATGCCAAGAAACGACTGCTGGATGTGATCACGTCACTCGCCGATGTGATTCAGGTCCAGAGCGATGCTGTGGCCATTACCGAAGACACACTGCCCGGCGATGCAACACCGTTGTGTGAACTTGAGCGGCTCGAGTCTGGTGTGGCGGTGCGTTTTCGGGTCGAACCGGTACCGGGGTCAGGTGCGTTGTTCGACAGCGGCGTCGGCGGCGAGGTTGTGTTTGTGAATCTCGATGGTAGCAACCGCGCTGTCAAACGAGATCTTGAACAAGAGCGTGACGCGTTGGCGGCGGTCGTGGACAGCGTTGCGATATTGTCAGCGTATTTTGACGGTTCGCGCAGTGTGGTGATCAATGATCTTCGTGAAGCACTGGCGTTAATTGACGAGTTGCAGCAACAACAGATTCGCAGCGTGTGGGTGAAGGGAAGTCCACTGAAAGTCAAAGCCACTGTGAGCAGCGGCCAGCTGCAAATCAGAATAAAGTCTGCGGCGGAATGGTTTCAGGCCAGCGGGCAATTAGTGGTCAGTGAAGGCGAAGCCATTACGTTGTCCCGACTACTGGAGCGGATCCGGCTGCAACCCAAATCGCGTTTTGTCGAGCTGGATAACAACGAGTTTATCGCGCTATCAGAGTCGCTGCGGCAGCAACTTGAGATCATGGCGGCCTTTCAGGCACCACGCAGTACGCGCGGCAAAAAGAAAGCGTCAGACAACGACGAAAGCGATTCCGTCGTGTCGCTCCATGCAATGTCTGCCTTATCGTTGGCACCGTTGATTGATACCGGCAGTATCAAAGGAGATAAACACTGGAGCACTCAGATAGCACGCGCTAACCGGGTGATCACCGAAGATCCCGCCATACCCTCGACCTTACAGGCCGACCTGCGTTCCTATCAGGTCGATGGGTTTGAGTGGATGACCCGTTTGGGTCAACTGGGTGCCAGTGTGTGTCTTGCCGATGATATGGGCCTGGGCAAAACCGTTCAGACACTGGCCGTGCTGCTCGATCGCGCACCGCAGGGACCGTCACTGGTCGTAGCGCCTACCTCTGTTGCAGGTAACTGGATGGCTGAGGCGGCACGTTTTGCGCCTACACTGAACGCCACCCTGTATGCCGATGCCGGTGCAACCCGCCAGGCTGTGTTGGCCAACCCGCAGGCGTTTGATGTCGTGATTGTTAGTTACGGATTGTTGCACAGTGATGCCGAGGCGTTTACGGCCATTGATTGGCACACGGTGGTGCTCGACGAGGCGCAAGCGATCAAAAACGCATCGACGCAACGGGCAAAAGCGGCACGTGGCCTCAACGCAGCTATGCGTATTGCAACCACCGGCACGCCAATTCAGAACAACCTGATGGATTTGCATTCGTTATTCGATTTTCTGATGCCGGGTTTGCTCGGCTCGCAGGCCAACTTTCGAAAACAGTTTGCTGTGCCCATTGCCCGCGACCACGATAACTTAGCCCGGCAACAGCTGCAAACACTGACAGCACCGTTTATTTTGCGCAGGCTCAAGCGTGATGTGCTTAAAGACTTGCCGTCGCGTACCGAGATCAACCTGAGTGTCGAGCTCTCAACAGAAGAAGCAGCACTGTATGAAACCATGAGGCTCGAAGCGCTTGAGTCTCTGAGACAAGACGATGACCTGATAGATATCACCGAGTCAACGGGCAAAGAGATCAACGCCGGTCAACGCAAAATTGAAATACTGGCGCAGCTCACCCGTCTTCGCCGTATGTGTTGTAATCCAACCCTGGTCGAAAATGGATGGACCGGGCCACAATCAAAACTGGCGCTGTTTACCACCACACTGACAGAACTTTTGGCCAGCCGACACAAGGTGTTGGTTTTTTCGCAATTTGTCGATCACCTGAAAATCATAGAGGCTGAGTTACAAAAGCAGTCTGTTGTCTATCAATACCTCGATGGCAGCACTCCGGCCAAACAACGACAGCAACGCGTGAATGCATTTCAGGCCGGTGAGGGCGATGTCTTCTTGATCTCCCTCACTGCCGGAGGGACCGGTCTGAACCTGACTGCGGCTGACTACGTGATACACCTCGACCCCTGGTGGAACCCGGCCGTCGAAGACCAGGCCTCCGATCGCGCACATCGTATCGGACAAAAGCGGCCTGTGACTATCTACCGTATGGTCACTCACGGCACGATCGAGGCGCAGATACAGGAGCTACACGGCAATAAACGTGATCTTGCGCAATCGATACTCAGCGGCACCGGTTCAGCGCAGGTTGACCCCGACCGATTACTGGAGCTGCTTCGTCATCCGATAGCATCGGAATACTGACCGGCTTCCGCCAATGACCAACACTTCGATCAGCCAAATAGCCCGTCAAACCGCGGTGTATCTGACTAAAAAATCTGAACAAAATAACGGTAAAATAATCAGACGTGTCACACCCTTAGTCTGCGTTGGTAAGCAGAGGTGAGATAAGGCGCCTGGTCATTCGTACAGGGCCTGCTACGGTTCGCCAGTGCACAAAGCATCCTGCGATGTGAAACAGGGCTATTGCTTCGGCCGATGTTGTGGTCGTCTGGTTGTCTTGTCGCCTTGTTTTTATGGGTGTTCATGTTTTTAATGCTGGCATTAACACTTGCCGTGCGACCACACCAACATAGGTCTTGTAAACACACTGGCGAGTACACTGGCGAATACATTGGCGAATACATTGGCGAATAACCTTGCGACTAACCTTGCGACTAACCTGGCGGCGCTGGGTCAGCAGCCCGCTGCGGTGAATGGACAGGCATCCATCGCAGTAAAAATGGCGTAAGCAATACAATAACCGGCAACACACTCTGCCTGCATAACCAATCCACTGCTAACTGGTGCCCGCTCACTATGATCGAACTCAATCAGGTTCATCTCACTTACAGCGCCGCCGGCCGACAAGTGCCGGTGCTCGCCGGTGCGTCGCTTGCCGTGCCACAGGGTGAGAGCGTTGCGATCATAGGTCCGTCGGGCTCGGGCAAGTCTTCTTTACTGTTGGTCATGACAGGACTGGAGACGCCTGACAGCGGGACGGTCACGTTCGATGGTGTCTCGCTGCATGAGCAATCCAGTGACACCCGTGCTGACTTGCGCCGCGATAAAATTGGCATAGTCTTCCAAAACTTTCATTTGATTCCGAGCCTGACGGCACGTGACAACGTAGCGTTGCCGGTCGACATTGCCGGTGGTGACAGTGCCCGGTCGCGAGCGGAAGCTATGCTGAGCCGGGTAGGGCTTGCCGAACGCATGGATCACTACCCCAACGCCATGTCCGGTGGCGAGCGTCAACGGGTAGCGTTAGCACGAGCGCTGATTCATCAGCCCATGTTAATGGTTGCCGATGAACCTACCGGGAATCTTGACAGCCAAACCGGTGAGGCGGTGGCTGATCTGCTGTTTGAGCTGAATCAGGAAAACGATGCCACGCTAATTCTCGTCACCCACGACCCCGCGTTAGCAGCCCGGTGTGAGCGACAGGTACGTCTGCATGAGGGGCAGTTAAAGTCGGTGACGTTATGAGCACACAGTGCAGAGTATCAGCAGATGCGCAGGGCGCTCCATCGAGTCTTGTCCGGTGAGTAGCCTGCTACAGCTTCTCTGGCGTGACCTGATCGGTCATCGCCACTCCCGTCCGCTTCATCTGCTGGCAACCAGCCTGTTTCTGGGTGTACTGCTGATCTCGGCCTGTATCGGACTACTCGCACTGGTACGTGATGGCATTTCCAGTGAAGAGCGCCAGCTGTTTGGTGGCGACATTGAGCTAGACGTCCGGGAGCCGTTGGATAACGAGGCACTGACATGGATAGATGAACGCGGTACGGTCTCGCGCCTGACCGAGCTGCGCACCATGCTCGGCACCGTGCCCGACAGCACGGATGAAGACGCGGAAGGTGAGTTCACCGTTATCGAACTGCAAAGCGTTGACGATAACTATCCGCTGTACGGCAGCGTCCGTTTCGAACCGGCTCAGTCATTGGCCGAGGTGACGGCTGACTTTGGCGCTGCTATAGATCCCGTGTTGGCGTTTGACCTTGGCTTAACTGTTGGAGATACCGTCTTAATAGGCGGTATTGAAATCACGGTGCGCGGCATCGTGCAGGGTCAGCCCGACCGTTCATTTGCCGCAGATGTCAGAGGACCACCGGTGCTCGTGTCGCAGGAAACATTAGACGCCAGTGGCCTGGTCACACCCACCAGCCTCATCGACTACGAATATCGTGTGCGTCTGGAAGGACCAGGTGTTAACCCGTCACAGGGTGTCTATGGCGATACCACAGCATTTCTGAACGCATGGCGCGCAGCGTTTCCACAAAATACCGCCGAACTCAATACCGTAGAAGATCGAAACGATCGTGTGTCAGAGCGCCTGAATGAAGTGGCAGCCGTG
>CALDUO010000009.1 GCA_937923745.1 uncultured Granulosicoccaceae bacterium | reverse complement strand
CAAACGGCGGTTGCTGCGCATGCGCCAAGCGTTCCTCGGGTGGCAGCCGCTGCGACGCTTTCTGCCCATAACCACTGGTAACACCGTACACGGTGAGATCAGGCTCGTGTTTGAGCAATTGTAAAAATGATGCTCGACAGGTATCAATATGACCCACACAGTCGGCACCCAACATCACAGAGTCACCCTGCCAGGCCACAGCCGCAAAATGCGGCACGGTGATGTCGTTGCGTGTATTAATGTGTATTGCCATAACTTATGAGTGCCTTCGCGTTGTAGGGTCAAACAGGGCAGAATTTGTATATAACACACCCTCAGCTGCCATTGACCGGCTGTTTATTGTTGCTCGACACAGCCAATGCCGTCGGCTGATACGCCACTTTAGACGAACTTGTTATCACGCATCGTCGTGCCGCTGCCCGGTCGTTTTAGATCTCGGTCGCCGGACCTATTCGTTTGACCTGAACCCTAACGCCACCATCCTTGAATAAAAACAGCACGGCAACTTGTGGTGATAATAAAAAAAATATCTGAATTTTCCGCGCTGTAACACATGACGACAGTCACAGACGCAGTGTTTGGTCATTTCGGCCGATTCTTTACGTGTTGTGGTAATTTCAGGTCAGTGCGTTATGAATCGACTTTTCAGCTACACCATACCCATCGACGACGGTGCGGCGCCCAACCCGTTTCATGCGCTTTGCACCTTGGCTATCTGTAAACCCAGGATTCGCTCAACGGCAAAACCGGGCGACTGGATAACTGGGCTGGGTTCGAAACATGCACCCAGCGGTGATCTCAGCAGCCGCGTTGTCTACGCAATGCTGGTAAAAGAGAAAATCACCATGGCGCAATACGATCAACGATGTCAGACAGAATGGCCATTTCGCATACCCGACATACGCAGCCCTCACGAGTCCAACCGGTTGGGAGACTGTCTCTACGATTACCGCACGGGTCAACCGACATTGCGCGCTGGCGTACATCACAAAAAAGAAATGGAAAAGGACCTGGGAGGCAAGTTTGTTCTTATTGCCTATGAATTTTATTACTTCGGCAACAACGCTGTGGCGCTACCAAAAGAGTTACTTGCTATCTGTCACCAAAATCAGGGGCACAAAAGTGATGCCAACAAGCCTCATTTTAAGTCCTTTGTGACGTGGGTACGTAGTCTGGGTTTCGCGCCGGGTGTCATGCACGGGTCGCCAGATAAAACCATTAATTGGGAGGCAACAATCACAGGTTGCGGCGGGTGCAGCACCCGCATTCGAGCAGCCAACAGAGGCTGGTAACACTGGCGGTGGCAGTCCTCGCCTGATGCGCCAGCCTACGTTAACAGCACGGAACTCACCGACCCGGTCCAGGCACTAAAGGCGATACACTGGCACAGGTGAAATGACTTTGCACCGTTAGATTGTGCTTCGTAGGCAGTACTTAACTGGCCGCGATAAACCGCCAAATGATAGACTTCATGGCACGCCAAACCACCCCACAGCGCCACACTACCCAACCAGGCTACCAAACCACACTACCCAACCAGACTGCCAACCCAATTTGCCAACCAAGCCGGAAAACGACACCATGACTCTGGAACTCATCAGCTCCGACCGCTGCCCGTTTGTGCAACGCTCCATTATCACACTCGAACACAAGTCAGTACCGTACACCATCACTTACATTGACCCTTACGACCCGCCCGAGTGGTTTTCGGCGCTGTCGCCGCTGGGTAAGGTGCCGGTCCTGAAAATCGACGACCGTGAGGTACTGTTTGAATCTGCGGTTATCAATGAATACCTTGATGAAATTACGCCCGGCAGTATGCATCCGGCAGATCCGCTTGAAAAAGCGAAGAACCGAGCGTGGATCGAATTCGGTGCCGGCAGTTTGGGCAATACCTTTAACATTATGGCAGTCGAATCTGAAGCCGAATACAACAAGGTCAAGCAGGCCTTGCGTGATGCGTTAGAGCGGCTCGAAGGTGTGTGCAGTGACGGGCCGTATTTTAACGGCGAACATTTTTCGCTGATCGATACCTCTTATGCCCCGCTGTTCATCCGGTTATCCCTGTTGCAGGAGATGACAGGCCTGTCAGTGATGGAGGGTTTGCCCAAAGTCACCCGGTGGCAGGCGTCACTACTGGCACTACCCGAGGTACAGAAGTCCCGTGCACCAAACTTGCAAACACGGTTTGTTGAACTGATGCAGCAAAAGAAGGCATGGGGGCTTTCGTTACTAAAGCCTGAATACCTGCCTTAAACACTGAACAATACGGGTTCATTGGTGACAAAGACGTATTGGCAATGCAGGCTTATTGCAAGCCGTTACACCCTGCCTTTATAAAGGGGTGAGCTACCAGCCGTACAATCAAACACGACCAAGCAAACACGACCAAGGCGCCCGATCGGCAGGAACAGAACCATTTTGACGTTAAGCACATTCTGTAGAAAAGCAGGCCTTATCGCGTTACTGACAGTGACGCTGGTGGCCTGTAGCAATAGCAGCATTATTATCAGTCCGTTGTACAACCGGCTCGATGATCAAATGCGCAAGGCATTTGAAAACCTCGGTGACTTCAACAAATCACAAACCAATGCCGTTAACCTGTTATTGAAAAATTTTCATTACTGGCACCGGCACACCGAACTGCCACGCTACGCCGCACTGCTCAATACGGTGAAAGACACTGTGAAGGTACCGGGCAAAACGACGCAGGCAGACGTGACCGGTTGGCTGAAAACCAGCGAAAGTTTTACCCGTGCATTTCGAGAGTGTCATCCGGTGAATTACGCAAACGATGTCATTCGTACATTCACCGACGATCAACTGACCGATATGCATCAGTCATTGATTACCCGTCGCGCCAAGTTTCGGGCACGGTATGAAAGTGAAACAAAAGAGGAGCGTATCGAGCGCCGCTCGGCCAACATTATAAAATGGGCCTCACGCATTGGGTTTGACTTCACCGACGAACAAACCCTGCTGTTAAACAACACGTTTGCGCAGCAGGTCAGTTTGCGACAGGAATACTTTAAATTATCAGACGACTGGCGCACAGACCTCTTTTTAATTCTTGAAGAACGCGACTCCCCGCAACTCAACAGTCAGATGAGCACACACCTTGATAAACTGTGGCATTTACTGGAACGCGCGCACCCCGAGCAATGGCAGGCAAACAGAGATTTGTGGGCAAATTTTTCGCTGCAGTTTATCAAAAGCCTTACTCCCGAGCAGCGAGCTTACGCAACCACTTGGGTCGGTAAAATGAGCAACACGCTCATTACAGTCAGTAACGCTGACACCGCCAAACCCCGTTTCGGGCCACTGTATGGCTGCGCAGAACGCGCCAGCTAATTCAACGGATACACACGGCACTTGAGCAGACTCATCCTGGTGTGCGGCCCTACGGGTGCCGGTAAAACCACCTACGCCCACACGCTGGCGGCAGACATTGGCGCTATTCGTTTTTCCATTGACCCCTGGATGCAGACGCTGTTTGCCAAAGACATGACCGCGCTCGACTATGACTGGATGATTGATCGCGTATACCGGTGTTACGAGCAAATTTGGGACGTCGCCACCCAGATACTGCAACACAACGGCAATGTTATTCTCGATCTTGGCTTTACCGAAAAAGCCCAGCGCCTGCGTTTTGTTGAACAGGCCAGTGCGATCAACCAACTGGCCGAGGTCCACTACATCACCGCACCCACCGACATACGCAAGCAGCGGGTGAAACAACGCAACGTGGAGAAAGACCCCACCGTCTATGCGTTTGAAGTCACTGATGTCATGTTTAACTTTATGGAACCGCGATTCGAAGTGCCGGATGAACAGGAGTTGGCAAACGGTGTTGTGGTAAACGAACACGGTGCGGGTTCCGGTTAACAGGATTTACCCGTTACAATGGAGGCCATGCCCTCTGAAGACACCTCGACCAAACACCACGACTGGAAAACCGCAGCAGAAGCGGCGCTGTCCAACACATTACATGCACTGACACCACTCGGTGGTGGCGACTTTGCTGCGGCTTATCGTGCAACACTTGGTACTGGCCAAGGCAATGGCCAGGGCAATAGCCAGGGCTCGGGTCAGGGCAATGGCCAAAACAATGATCAGGGCAATGGCCAACATGTGTTTATCAAAACGCACGCTAACCCTCCCCCACATTTTTTCTCCACAGAAGCCGCCGGGCTGCAGTGGTTACGCGATACCGGCACGGTGTCTGTTCCCAAAGTACTCGCGTTTAATGATGCGCCACCGTTTTTGGTGATGGAATGGGTGTCTGCGGGTTCGTCAAAACCCACCACCGAGCCAGCGCTGGGTCGCGCCATGGCGGCGCTTCACCAGACGCCCATGTCATCATTTGGCCGCACCGACCAACGCACCACCGGCAGTCTCGCGGTACCCAACACGCCCTGCGATAGCTGGGTTGAGTTCTATGCCACGCAACGCCTGTTACCACTGGCACAAAAAGCGTTTGACAGGCAAGTGCTGCCAGCCGCGGTGATCAACCGTCTTGAATCATTGGCGCATAACCTTGCTGCGTTAAACGTACCCGATGAGCCACCGTCACTGCTACACGGTGATCTGTGGGCCGGAAATCGCCTGATTGATACCGCCGGTCAAAGCTGGCTGATCGATCCTGCCGCCCATGCAGGCCACCGCGAATTTGATTTGGGCATGATGCAGCTCTTTGGTGGCTTTGAGCGTGCGTGTTTTCACGCGTATGATGAATGTTATCCGTTGGCACCGGGGTGGCAGGACCGTGTTGAGCTGCATCAGCTTGCCCCACTGATTGTGCACGCCATTAAATTTGGCGGGCATTATGTGCAAGCCTGTACCGATGTCATTAAACGTTTTACCTAACCGAGGACAAAACCCATGACCACCATTAACTTCCCGACCCGCACCATCGGTCAAACGGGTGTGCCTGTCTCCGAACTCGGCTTGGGTACAGCAGCTATGGCAGGTAATCACCGACCAGTCTCAATCGCCGACCATCGCGCAGCACTCGACTGCGGCCTGGATGCCGGCATTACCTTTTTGGATACCGCACCGTTTTATGGATTTGGTCGCTCGGAACATCTGGCCGGTGACGCACTTCGTGATCGTAGCGGCTGGACATTATCCACCAAAGCCGGTCGCCGACTCGAACCCGGTCCGGCACCTGCCGATGAAGCCGCTGATTGGCCTGGCTCGTTTCC
>CALDUO010000008.1 GCA_937923745.1 uncultured Granulosicoccaceae bacterium | reverse complement strand
GCTGGCGTGGTTTTCTTCCGAGCGCGGCAACCCACGGATCAGGTCGTCTTTGATCCAGTTGTTACCGTTTTTGGTCAGGCGATGCAAAATGCCTGAATTGGTATCGAGGTTCAGGTCAACGCCCGACGGTCCGCCCCCCTGACGCGGATCACTGGAGGGCACATAGATCACGGGCTGTGCCGCTGTGCCTGTCACCAAAATGGCGGTCACCAGACGCTCATTCAAACCATTGTTGGGACTACCATCATCGTCGTAGTTTTTGGTGTTTGCGATACTGTTGATCTGGTCAATTTGATTGGCGTTGTAGTTGTTTTTACCGTTGCGCGTGATCTCATAAATATTGATCTTGCCGTCCATTTGCGCCACATATAAATTGCCATCGGGGCCAAACTGAATGGACGTGCCACGCTCGATTTTTGCGCCCTTGAGCTGACTGGTGGAAAAATTCACGGGAACCGCCTGCGGCTCAATGACGTCACCGCCCAGCTGAATCTCAACAGGACCGTTGAACCCGTCGTGCTCGATGGTCAGTGTCGCGTCTTTACGACCCTCAATCGGCGAACCCATATCGACCTTAAACGTGTACTGTTCGCCCGGCGCCAACGTTGTGGGCTGAAAATCAGCAACAAAGGAATCCGGGGTCTCACCGCTGAGACTCGCTGCAAATAAATTGATCTGCGGTGCATCCACTTCCTCAGAGGTGTTTGCAACCGTTATCTGCTTAAAACCGGTCTGATTCAATAACACTTGGCCGAATTCAACTGCCGGTATCTCTGCAGACAAATTACTGGTCAGCGGATAACGCGCCGAACCCTCGATCATAATGACGTGTGGTGCGGTCGCACCTTCCACTTCCAGTCTCAGACCCGCGCTCTTTTTACCCGGAATAATCGGCGTAAACGTAATGGCAACTTCCATGCTCTCGCCAGGATACATGGCAACAAATCCGGAAAAGTCTGTGGAGAACTCGGCTTTCTGAGCACCAAATAAAGAGACACCCTGAATCTGCACAGGATCAGAATCAGCACCGCCGTCGTGATTCAGCATCACCGTGGTGGTAACACTCTCGCCAATATCGATCAGGCCGGTATTAAACACAGCGGGCGTTACCTGCAAATTGCCGACGATCTGAATCACCGCTGTACCGGTGAGCGGTATCTTGATCTTGCCGGGTTCTACTTCAACCGGCGAGCCCGGCGGAGTATCAACGGTCACGTCCGTCGCACCGGTCTCGGTCTCTTCTTGGGCAAAAACGGGGTTATAGACAGCAACCAGCACCAGCACGCAAGCAAGCACAAGATTGGCGGCCCAGGTAATGATTTTTTCTGACATGTGTATAAGTTCCGACTGGTAACAGGCCCGCCAAAATGCGAGCAGATGCACGGTAATCTGCAAAAACTGTACTAATTCGGGAACTCGTCGATATTTTTGACTCATCAAGACCTGTTAGCGGATGACAGGTCCGCCACAATGCCCACTATTGGCCACTTTTTTGTGAATACAGAACGAATTCGTTCTAAAATTCCTGCAACGCGAACGGTGACTCACTTGAAGGTCGCTTTTGAACCGATAATAAAGGCTCGATACCGACTCAACAGGCCCTATGGCCCGAGAGACGCACTGGCTCCATAAACACACGATTCGGAACAAGACTCTGCACACTCTAATGGCTCCAACAACCCGACCCGGCCCAGATGCCGCTCGGCCCCATCGCGCACACCGCTCAATCGTAGCCTTACCGGTTACGCTGTTGATTGTCGGGTTGCTCATCGCATTGCTGCCCTTCACTTCAGCACAGGCGGGCGTGCTTGATGAGTTATGGAGTGTCTCCAGTAAGCAAGGTCCCGGGCGTCAAGCGCAACGAAATCCCGGCGCCGCAAGGGCCAATCAAAAAAGAATCGCCAGAGAGGCACGCAAAGAGCGAAGAGCGCTGAGAAAGCTCTCTGAGAGAAAACTGACCCGAAAAGCCAAGCAGGGCGAGCGGGCTGCACAGATCATGCTGGCCACCCGCTTCTCACAGGAGGCCAGAATCATGTCGCTGACCATTGGTGCAGCCAATGCGGCATTAAGCGATAGCGTCGCGTGGTACGCGCTGGCAGCCAAACGGGGCTTTCCCGGTGCCGCGCCCGTCGACGGGATATTGCCCGCCTTCCCTATCCGGGCACGCCGCTCACCCCAAGCCTGAGCATTCCGGCCGGCGCGCAGATTACCCCTGACGGTCAGGTAGTCGACATACCCCACACCATTTGGCAAACAGTTATCCAGTCCGGCATATCGACGAGGCACGGGTGTGGCGCTAGACTGTCTCCGCACGCTGCCTTTGATGATTGCCACGGGATACGTCTACCATGCCGACTCAAGCACTGGAAATTGCTGATCTAAAGCGACTGGCAAAACGCCGGGTTCCCCGGATGTTTTATGACTACGCTGACTCTGGCTCATGGACGCAGTCCACCTACCGTCGCAACGAAACCGCCTTTCAGGACATTCTGTTCAGGCAACGTGTTGCCGTTGATATGACTAACCGGTCGCTCGCCACGCAGATGATCGGCGAAGACATCACTATGCCGGTTGCGCTCGCGCCGACCGGTCTTACCGGCATGCAGCACCCGGACGGAGAAATTCTGGCAGCCCAGGCGGCAGAAGAGTTCGGTGTGCCGTTTACGTTGTCAACAATGAGCATCTGCTCGCTCGAAGCTGTGGCCGAAAAGACCACACGGCCGTTCTGGTTCCAACTGTATGTCATGCGCGATAAGGAATTTGTCTCACGACTGATCCAGCGTGCCAAAGATGCGGGTTGCTCGGCACTGGTCTTAACGCTCGATTTGCAAATACTCGGGCAGCGTCATAACGATCTACGCAACGGACTTGCCGCGCCACCCAAGGTCAATCTATCTACCATCATGCAACTGGCGACACGACCCGGATGGTGTTTTCGCATGCTGGGCACTCAGCACAGGGGGTTTGGCAATATTGTTGGTCATGTCAGCGGTGTCGATGATCTGTCATCACTGGGCGCCTGGACTGCCGGGCAGTTCGACCCCCGATTGGCTTGGTCGGATGTCGAAGATATCCGCCGCCAATGGGGTGGCAAACTGATTCTCAAAGGTATTATGGATCCGGAAGATGCGAAGATGGCTGCCAAAACAGGGGCTGATGCGATCATCGTTTCAAACCATGGTGGTCGCCAACTCGATTCTGCCGAGTCATCCATAGAGGCCCTGCCCGCTGTTGTAGACGCCGTTGGCAGCGATATAGAAGTACACTTTGACGGCGGTATCCGATCTGGTCAGGACATATTAAAAGCCAGGTGTCTCGGCGCGCAGTCAACCTACATTGGTCGGCCCTTTTTATATGGGCTGGGAGCGATGGGCAAACCGGGTGTGACCCGAACACTTGAGATACTGCAAAACGAACTCGACATCACGATGGCATTGTGCGGCGAGCGAGATATCAACGACACAGGTCTACACAATTTGGTTAGCCGAACCGTGCCTGCCACGTAGGCAAGATATCGTGATCAGCAGTATCGGCACAGTACACGCCGCGGGCGATAGCCCGAGTCAAACAAATTGCCGCTGCATGACCCAACAATAACGTATCGGTCACCGGATCGGACAGGGTACGACGTTCGGTTGAAACACCGAACACAAGGTCACCGTCAAACGGGGTGTGTGATGGCACGATGGCTCTGGCCATGCCATCCTGGGCGCTGGTGGCCAATCGCTGGCACTGCGCCTTATTCAGCGATGCGTCAGTGGCAACAATGGCAATGGTTGTGTTGGCCTTGGCATTAAAGGCTGCAAGTTTTTCACTCGGTTGTACCCGCAACGCACTGTCACCTGCATGCATACCTCGCCCACCAAACTCTTCGCCGTATTCAAACGGTGCAGCATAGAAATGCCCGTCTGGCGATACCACACTCCCGTGCGGATTAGCCACGACAAGTGCGCCAACAGTACACCCGTTTGCCAACACCAAAGACGCAGAACCTACCCCGCCTTTGAGTGTTGCTGTGGTAGCACCGGTACCGGCACCTGCTGACCCCAGCACAAAGTCGGTGTCGGCGCGAGACTCGGCGCGAAACAAGGCTTCACGGCCCAGCGCTCGGTACGGGTTCGTATCAACCGCATGCTGGCCGCCGCTCAGTAAATCGAAAATGATCGCAGCTGGCACCAACGGCACTGTCACCGGACCGACAACATAACCCTTGCCCTGCTCACGCAGTGCGTCAACCACACCTCCGGCAGCATCAAGGCCAATAGCAGAACCGCCCGACAAGACCAACGCATCAACAGATTCGACTATCTTGTCTGGCATCAGTAGATCGGTTTCGCGTGTACCGGGCGCTCCACCCATGACATTAACCGACGCGACCAGTCGTTCGGGTCCGGTAACCACAGTGACACCCGTTTTGAGGTGGTGATCTTCAGACTGCCCCACCCATATGCCTGGCACATCTGTGAGCAGATTCAGTGGACCAGGTTGACCGATCAGTGGCGCTTGACTCATGTTTTATCGGTGCCTTCCTGTATCAATAAACCGTTTGATGATACCGGTGCACAAGCCGGACGCACCGCCTGTGACAATCGCCGTTTTAGTTAGTAAGCGCATCTGTATGCCCGTTAACCGTACCATTAAACCGGTAGCATCAATCGTTTGGATAGCCGGTCGACCGGCGTGCCATCTTTTAGCGGGACGCCACGGGCGACAGCATAATCTACAAACCCTTGACGTGTGTAGTACGCTAACCCACCGCTATTGTCTGCACGAATGGTGGCATTTAACGCAATCAGTTGGTGGTTGATCGCCGTCATACGGGTGTGCTGGAACAATACAGTACCAACACCAGTGCCTTGTAGCCCCTGTTGGCAAAAGGTGGCAAGGTCTCCCCAATGTTCCGGTAACCTGGGATTCACAGTAATAGACTGAAACCCTACCGGGGCAGATGGCGTTGGGGCAGATGGCACGTCACTTAGTAACTCACTGGGTAACTCACTTAGTAACTCACTGGGTACGTCACTCGTTACGTCCTTGGGTACGTCCTTGGGCACAGCAACCACGCAACTGATAACGTCAGAGCCCGTCAGATAACTCTGCAGAAAATCAGCCTCGGTAAGTGCCACCTCAAATGCTGTAGTGCCACCTATTGCAATAATATCATTCAGAAGCTGACACAAGACGGGCACATCAGCCTCAGTGGCATCGCGGGTAGTCAGTGATATTGGCTGTGATGTCATTCCGGTATAGTGATGCCTGCTCGACCACGTGACTCTATCGCGCACGTGATTAACTAACTGTACTTTACCGCAACCGTTTTGAGTTGCGAAAACCCGTAGAGTGCCTCGAATCCTTTCTCTCGACCGTGGCCCGATTTTCCGACACCGCCAAACGGCAATTCAACACCACCGCCAGCGCCGTAATTATTCACGAACACCTGCCCCGCTTTTAAGTCGCGTGCCAATCGCATCTGCCGCGAGCCGTTTTGTGTCCACACAGCAGCTACCAAACCGTACTCGGTGCCATTGGCGATATCGATGGCGTCCTGCTCGGTATCAAACGGTATCACGACCTGCACCGGCCCAAACACCTCGGCCTGTGCCAGCGTGTGTGAGGGATCCTCACACAGATAGAGCGCAGGGACGACATAAAAACCATCCGTTGGCACGTTATCCACACATTGCCCGCGAGCAAGACATTCAAGATCATCAGCCTCTTTGAGAAAACGCTCAACCCTTGATTTCTGATTTGCCGAGATCAACGGACCCACCGACAGATCATCCAGTGCAGGTCCAACGCGTAATTGACGATAGCGCTCGGCTAACTGCGGCACCAGCGTATTCAGCAGTGACCGCTGCACTAATAATCGGGACGAGGCAGAGCATGTCTGACCGGCATTTTGAATACCTGCGTTCACCAGAAATGGCAGCGCCGATTCAATATCGGCATCTTCAAACACCAGTTGTGGCGATTTACCACCAAGCTCCAGCGTCACCGGCACAACATTTTTTGCAGCCGCTGCCTGCACCGCCGCACCGGTGGGCACCGAACCTGTAAACGATATATGCTGAATACCCGCGTGCTGACTCAGTGCTGCGCCAGCCTCGGCACCGGTACCCGGCACGACATTCAACACACCATCCGGTAGGCCTGCGGCCAGACAGATGTCGGCAAATGCCAACGCAGTTAAGCAGGCATCTTCAGCAGGC
Organism: uncultured Granulosicoccaceae bacterium; assembly: GCA_937923745.1. Taxonomy (GTDB): domain Bacteria; phylum Pseudomonadota; class Gammaproteobacteria; order Granulosicoccales; family Granulosicoccaceae; genus CALDUO01. Next base: position 23,927 of record CALDUO010000008.1, on the reverse strand, counting down.
TTTAGCACACAAGTATTACCCATTGCCAACGCAGCACCGACTGAACGACCGATAATCTGCATGGGATAATTCCACGGCACGATATGCCCGGTAACACCGTGCGGCTCACGAATGCCGTAAACCGTGTAACCATCCAGATACGGAATCGTGTCACCGTGTACCTTGTCAGCCGCACCACCATAGAATTCGCAGTATCGTGCCAACGCAACGGCATCAGCCCGTGCCTGAGCCAGAGGTTTACCCACATCCAGTGACTCAAGCAGGGCGAGGTGTTCAATGTGATCCAGCACCCGTCTGCCAATGTCAGTGATGATGCGCCCACGTTCGAATGCTGGCGTACGGGCCCAGACCGACTCAAACGCATGTGTTGCCGCATTAACCGCTCGGTCAATGTCCACAGCCGTGCCGCGTGCAATAGACGTCAAACGCTGACCTGTTGACGGATTATAAAGCGGTAACGTCTCGCCGCTGACCGGCGGTGACCACTGACCGTCAATCAGGCAATGGGCCGGGTTAAAGCCAAGTTGTGCCAGCACTGCAGCTTCGTTGTGTTGCGTCGAACTCACGCTCTGACCTCCACGGTTTAGTCGGGTAACTGCGGCACAGCCGCAATTAAAGACTGAGTGTACGGGTGTTCAGGGTGCAAAAACACCTGTTCTGTGGGGCCTTGTTCAACGAGCTTACCGGCTTTCATGACCAACACTCTGTCGGTAATACTCCGAACCACCGAGAGATCATGCGATATAAACAAATACGACAAATCGTGGGTGTCTACCAATGACGCCAAGAGATCAAGTATTTGCGCACGAATGGAAACATCAAGCGCTGACACAGCTTCATCAAGGATAATGAGTGCAGGCTTTATAACCAGTGCGCGCGCAATCGCTATGCGCTGGCGTTGTCCACCTGAAAATTCGTGAATGTACTTATCGGCATCTGATGCCGCCAACCCAACACTCTCCAGCACCTCCGCAATGACCGCACGTAAGGCGTTACCTGTCGGTGCATCCTTGACCAAATGGAACGGCTCCGCAACGAGTCTGTTAACTTTGTGTCGGGGATTAAAGGAGCCATACGGATCCTGAAAAACAACCTGCATTTTGCGCCGTAACGACAATGCCATGGTGTGATGTGCGTTGACCGTCTCACCGTCAATGGTGATCACACCCCCCTGTATGGTATCGAGACCAAGAATGGCTCTGGTCAGCGTCGACTTCCCGCAGCCACTTTCTCCCACTAACCCGAGGCTCTCCCCGCGATGCAATTGAAAGCTCACATCATCAACAGCTCGAAAGTACCGCGAAGGTCCAAACAAACGGGTACGCGGCAAACGGTAATCGCGAATCAGTCCGTCAACTTTTAATAAAGGTTTATCGGTCAGTGACGTTCCTTCACGATCAGGTTTGTGACCCGAAGCTTCAAACAATTGTCGTGTATACGGGTGTGCTTTTGTGGCCAGCACCTCCTGTACGCCGCCCTGCTCAACAATGTTTCCATGTCGCATAATCACCAAATGATCAGCGACATTAGCAACAACCGCAAGATCATGCGTGATCAGAATAAGTGCCATTCGGTCTTCAAGGACCAGCCGTTTTAACACAGCGAGTATTTGTGCCTGCGTGGTCACATCCAATGCTGTGGTGGGTTCGTCGGCAATGAGCAAGCGGGGTTTTAATGCAATAGCCATCGCGATTACAACACGTTGGCGCTGACCACCAGACAATTCGTGCGGATAACGGTCCAATGCAAATTCGGCTTCCGGAAGCCCTACACGATTCAGCGTCTCGCGGGCAACTTTTAACGCTGCACGACGTGACACCCCCCCATGTATATACACCGTTTCGGCGACCTGTTGTCCGATGGTCTGTACCGGGTTCAGCGCCGTCATGGGTTCCTGAAAAATCATGCCAACAACATCACCACGCACATCACACAACTCGCTCTCGGATGCACCAATAAGCTGTTGCCCTTCCAACTCCACCGACCCGCTCAACGAAGATCCGTCAGGTAATAACTGCAAAATAGAGTATGCCGTCATCGACTTACCCGATCCGCTCTCCCCAACAATACCGAGCACTTCACCCGCCCTGACATCAAACGAGACACTGTTCAGAATGGGCGTCTCGTGAATCGACAGATTCAGCCCGTTCACCCGAAGCTGGGCATCTGTGTGATGATTTGAGTTGGTCGTTATCATCACTTAACGTCTGCGGATGCGCGGATCAGACAGATCACGCAGACCATCACCGGTAAGATTTAAACCCAGCACCGTCAGGATAATCGCAAATCCCGGAAATAACGCCAGATGCGGCGCAAGGGTTATCAGCGTCTGACTCTCGGCCAGCATGCGCCCCCAACTTGGCGTTGGCGGCTGTGCACCCAAACCGACATAAGACAAACCCGCCTCTGCAAGGATACCCAACGAAAACTGGATGGTGCCCTGCACGATCAGCAGGTTAGTGATATTTGGCAGAATGTGTTCGATAGAGATACGGGTAGCGCCTTTACCAGAGACACGAGCGGCCAACACAAAATCGCGTTGCCACAGGCTTAAGGCACTGCCTCGCGTTAATCGTGCAAACACGGGGATGTTAAAAATACCAATGGCAATAATGGCGTTGACCGCACCCGGACCAAATACAGCAGTAATCATGATCGCGATCAACAGTGCCGGAAACGCAAACACAAGGTCGTTACCGCGCATAATAATTTCATCGAGCAACGAGCCCTGCATGGATGCCGCGGTTAGCCCCAATGGTATACCCACACACAAACCTATACCCACAGCGAGCACTGCAACAGCCAGCGATGTTCTCGCACCCACCATGATCATGGAAAAAATATCGCGCCCGAAATGATCCGTGCCGAACCAGTGTGTCGTGTTGGGTGTTTGCAGTTTGGCAGGGATGTTGAGCTTGGTCACGTCAAACGGTGTCCATACAAAAGACACCAGCGCAGCCAGAATGACCAACGCCACCAACAACAGGCCGGGTATCAATACCCGGGAGGCGGTGTACCATGCAGGCGCGTTTACGTTAGATTGGCTCATGCCTGTTGTCGTAGCCTTGGGTCAACTAGCGCATACGCAACATCCACCAAAAACGTGATCAGCACCACCGCAAACACCAGCAGCATGACCACACTTTCAACCACGATCAGGTCTCGCTGCGTGATTGCCTGAAACACCAGTCGGCCCAAGCCTGGCAGGAAAAACACATTCTCGATAATGATGGCGCCAGCCAACAAAAACGAAAACTGCAGCCCCAAAATAGTTAGTACAGGAATCATGGCATTGCGCAGCGCGTGGCGCCACAACGCCTGGCGACGACTTAACCCTTTGGCTCTTGCGGTACGAATGTAATCTTCATCAAGGGTATCGAGTAACGACGAGCGCATAACCCGCGACAGGATAGACGCCTGCGGTAATGCCAACGCAACCGCCGGTAACGTCAACGCTTTCAGGCCGGCAAAAAAACCTGCTTCCCAGCCGGGAAAACCACCAGCTGAAAACCAGCGCAGGTTAATGGCAAACACCAGCACCAACAAGAGCGCAAACCAAAAATTGGGAATAGCAATACCGAGCTGCGTCGTACCCATAACCGACCAGTCAGCAACCGACCCTCGTCGGGTCGCAGCCAACACACCCACCGGAAACGCTATCGCCGTAGACAATAACAACGCATACAATGCCAACGGTAATGACACCATCAGTCGATCAGCCACCATATCGGCCACCGGTGTTCTGTAGGTGTATGAGGTACCAAAGTCGCCCTGCACCAAGCCACCTACCCACGATAGGTATCGCGCCACAGGTGTTTTATCCAACCCCAATTCGCGACGCAGGTTTTCGATGGTGTCCGGCTGGGCATTTAACCCCAACATGTAAGACGCAGGGTCGCCCGGTACAATTTCAATGGTGACAAAAATAAGAATGCTGGCAACAACCAGACTGAGCACCAGCGATAGCGCGCGTTTGAGAATGTAACGCAACATGAGGGTTATGTTTCCGGGCTAACGTGCTGCTGTCACCACACAAGATGACAGCAGCGTCCTGGCAAAACTGAGGGCAAAGGCTGTCACTGGTCGATTGCCCTTGGCCGATTGCCCCACTGGTCGATACCACACTGGCCGATACCACACTGGCCACAGAGACATGGCAGTGTGCGACAATCCAAGGGCGACCCCGTTAGCACTACTGCCAATAAACAGCGGTTAAATCATTGGCCTGTGTCGGTGAATTTTCCCACAGTCCAACGATACCGGCAGCTGCAACACCTGTTTTGGCTAACTGAAATAAATACCCATTGACGTAGTCTTCGCTGATGATAGTTTGCGCTTGCTTTAATGTCTCCATGCGCTCGGCTTCATCTGTTTGGCCAGTGAGGTCAGTCATTAACGCTTGTAAGGCTTCATTGTCGTACTGAAAGTAATAATCGGGGCGCGCATAGATACCGATATCCATCGGCTCCGTGTGCGACACAATGGTTAGGCCGTAGTCTTTTCCGCGGAACACCTGCTCCAGCCACTGTGCCCACTCAAGATTGCTGATTTCGGTTTTTATACCCACCTCACGCAACTGCGCCGCAATAATTTCTCCACCACGACGTGCATACGACGGCGGTGGTAATTTCAGTGTGGTTTCAAAACCATCGGCAAAGCCTGCTTCTGCCAACAGGGCTTTGGCTTTTTCCGGATCGTATTCAGAGTTGCCGGTCAGGTCGACGTAAGCCGGATTGTGCGGCGCGAAGTGTGTGCCGATCGGTGTGCCGTAACCAAACATGGCTCCGTCAATAATGGCGCTGCGATCGATCGCGTGCGCCAATGCCTGTCGCACCTTGACGTTATCAAAAGGCGGCTGCTTGTTGTTCGTGGATAAGATGGTTTCGCCCTCGGTAGAACCGATCACTACCTGAAACTGGGGGTTAGCATCGAAGATAGGCAGATTTTCAGGGGCAGGAAAGACAGGAAACGCATCAACATCGCCGGCTAACATTGCCGCAAATGCAGCCGTTGGCTCTGAAATAAACTTAAAGACTGCCTTATCCAGTTTGGCTTCGGTGCCCCAGTAATCATCGTACTTGACGATTTCAATGCGATCACCTTGTACCCAACGTGAAAATTGAAACGGACCCGTACCCACCGGCGCGGTTCCGGCATCTGCGATGCTTTCCTCAGCCACGATAACCGCATCACCCCACGCCAAATTAAACGGCAGATTACCGTTCGGCTCGGCCAATGTCACAATCACTGTGGTGTCATCTTCTACGGTGACATCTGTAATACCGGTGAACAACGCCTTCTGTGCGTTGGTCGAATCTTCTCCACGTGCACGGTCCAGCGAAAATTTTACGTCATTGGCATCAAACGCTGACCCGTCATGAAAGGTCACGCCCGACTGCAACGTGAAGGTATAGGCCAGACCATCATCTGACACGGTCCAACTCGCGGCAAGCGAAGGATTAACACTGCCATCAGGACCAAAGCGGGTCAGGCCCTCAAAAATGTTGGCGTACACCACTTCGTCAATGGCAGCAGCAGCGCCTCCGGTCGGGTCAAGGTTGGGTGGCTCGAGCTGCATACCGATGGTGATATCCGTTCTGGCCATCGCCGTGCCCGCGACTAGGCCCGACAACAGTAAACCTGCCATGGCCAAAGCCACTACGGATGCTGTCTTTCGTGTGCTGTTGTGATACATCGGTCAATCACCTCGCGGTTGATAATTAAATAGTGTGTTTACCTCTTTGCGGAGGTAAAGTCCGCAAAGCATGGGTCCGCCGGTCGTTGGCAACCGGTCAGTTGTGCAACAACGACAGCAGACTCAGCCCCATGACCTCGGCGGAATCGAGCATATCCTGTACGCCCACGTATTCATCAGGCTGATGCGCCAGCTCCAGAATACCCGGTCCGTAAGCAATACAATTTTTCATGTGACCGATACGATCAATGTGCTTTTGATCGTAAGTACCCGGTGACACAACGTAATCCGGCGTTTTACCCAACACCTGCTCGATTGCGGCAGAGACCGTGGTGACTACCGGCGCATCTCTCGATGTCATACTCGGTATCACCTCGTGCATGTCGGTGATTGTATAACGAAACCCGTCTCGGCTGTCTTTTACGGACTCCAGCAGGGCACGCATATCCGATTTCACACTGTCGAGATCTTCTTCTATCAGAAATCGCCGGTCGATAATCATCCGGCAGCTATCGGGCACCACGGCAGACGGCCAACCCGTGAAATCATCGGGTGGTTGCGCCTGTCCGCCGTGGACAGAATTGATGTTCAGCGTCGACTGGCGCGCCTCGACGGGTACGACGGGCATCGCGGTGTGGCGGGTTTTCAGGTCAGGAAACAGCGTCTCTTCCATCGCGTTGATCACCGCACTCATATGCCGGACCGCACAATCACCCAGAAATGGCATTGAGCCGTGGGCAATTCGGCCATGTGTTTCGATTTCGGCCCACCAGACACCCCGATGACCCAGACACACCCTATCCTTGTTCAGTGGTTCCGGGATAATGATGTGCTGCACCCGCTGACTGTCAAACCAACCTTGCTCAGCCAACCATGCCACCCCGCCATAACCGCCGGACTCCTCATCACCGGTGGCCGATATTTCAATAGCGCCGGTGTAATCCGGAAACGTATCGATGAACGCCTCGCAGGCAATGATAGAGGCCGCCAACCCGCCCTTCATATCGCAGCTGCCACGACCATAAATACGGTCATTCACGAGGTCACCGCCGAACGGGTCAACCGTCCAGCCTGCACCGACCTCAACAACGTCAATATGCGAGTTGAAATGCACACAATCGGCATTTGCCAGCGCTCCGAAGCCGCTGCGTTCGCTGGTTGGCAGGCCTCCTCCATGATGTCGGGCAATCAGATTCCAGCGTGGATAGTCGGCGCAATCGCCGGGTGTCCCCGCAGCCCGTAGCAGTTGGCACTCGAAACCGCGCGGGCGCAGGCGCTCAGCCAGAAAATCACAAATATCGCCATAATGATGGCCGGGAGGATTGAGCGTTGGAATGCGGATGAGTGCCTGAGTCAACGCAATGAGTTCGTCACGTCGCGCCACGAGGGCGTTACGGAACTGCGACGTAGCTGTCTGCGCGCTCATTGTGTTGTTTCTCGGCCTGCCTGCTGGAATTCGGTCGTAGAAACGACTATAACAGACTGGTGCCCCGAGCCTGTCGCAGTCAACACCCGCAGTCGACAGTTGAATCGTTGGCCGAGAGGTTGAACGCCGTGGCAGACACCCCAACAGCCCCCGCCTTGCGGGAAGATCAGCAAAGCGCTTTCACTCGCGCCCGACTAATGGCGAGCAGGGTGACGTCTGTGATGTACATCTCAAAAATACTCCTTTCTGGCACCCTATCTGCAACGATAATGTTCAGCACAATGGCCTGCTGCTGCACAGTCGCTGAAAGGACACCGTCTGTTTTATGACACCGAAATCCCGACAATCAGAGCTACAGTATCCGCTCCAGGAGCCGGACACGACGGCATCCCTGGAATCAAGGGTCGCGATCCTCACCGACCTGCTGACACCGTGTTGGGTTTTTGATATCGACAACTCCAGCGTCGCCTGGTCCAATAAAGCAGGGCTTGAAGTCTGGAACGCTGAATCACAAAGCGAATTGCAAAATCGGGATATGTCTGCCGACATGTCACCCGCTGTGACCCGCCGTCTCAAGCAGTATCAGGAAGACTTCATTACCGGCCAAACCTTTACCGAATTCTGGACCCTGTACCCCAAGGGCAATCCGGTAACCTACTTTATGCATTACTCCGGCGTCACGCTCGACGACGGTCGACTCGGCATGTTGGTTGAGGCTACGTCCGAAGATCGTGAAAACGACTCTGCCACCTTACGCAGCGCGCAGGCGCTGATGCACACGTCGGTCATGATCACCATGTACAACGACAGTTTTGATCTTGTCTACTGTAACCCTGCAGCACGCGCCGTCATCAACGGCAATACCCAGTCACTCAAGGAACACCTGGTCAACGATGGCGACTGGGAGTCTGTCGTGAACGCACTGGAAGCTCAAGCGGAATACACCGCAGAATTCCTGGTCAATACTGCCAAAGGCGAAGCATGGCATCAGTTAAATTTTCAACGTAGCCCCGACAGCACGACTGGCCGTGTGACTCTGCTGGTCAGCGAAGTGGATATCACCATGCGACGGGTTGCCGAAGAGCGTGCACACTCACTCGCCTACCTCGATACGCTCACAGGTTTACCCAACCGCACGCTGTTAAACGAGGCACTTGATCGCGAAATCACATTTGCACGCACCAGCAACAAGCGCCTTGCGGTGCTGTTTATTGACCTTGACCGATTTAAAATCATTAACGACTCGTTGGGTCATGGCGTTGGCGACGAACTACTGAAGAAAGCCTCGCAAGTCCTGAAAAACAAAGTGCGCAGCACCGACACCATCGCGCGTCTCGGCGGCGATGAATTTTTGGTCTTGATGCCCGGTATCACCGACACCAGCACGGCGCATGAAATGGCAACACGTCTGCTCGAATCCGTCGGTGTACCTTTTACCCTGGGCAGCCACGAATTACGTGTCTCGAGCAGCATCGGCATCAGTATCTTTCCCGATGATGGTGGCAATGGCGAGACACTGATCAAGCATGCAGATATCGCCATGTACAGTGCCAAAGAGGCCGGTGGTGATTGTGTGACACGCTTTAATCCTGGCATGATGCAAGACCTTAAAAAGCGACTGCAACTTGATGTGGATCTGCGCCGCGCCATCGAACGTCAGGAGTTCGAGCTGTACTACCAACCTCGGGTAAGCGCTGACAGTGGCGACATCATCGGCGTGGAGGCGTTGATCAGATGGTTTCACCCTGAACGCGGACTCATCAACCCCGCAGACTTTATCAGTGTGGCTGAAGAGACAGGTATGATTGTCGAAATTGGTCATTGGGTACTCGACGAAGCCGTGCGGCAGTGTGCAGAATGGAACAATCTCGGCATGAGCCTGTCTGTGTCGGTCAACGTATCATCGCGGCAATTTAATTCGACCCAATTAGCTGAACAAGTGCTCAATGCACTCGCAAAGTCAAACTGCCCTGCCTATTTGCTCGAACTTGAAATCACCGAGTCGATGCTGGTTCGCGAAACAACCAACGTGCTACAAACCCTCAATGAGCTTCGCGACACGGGCGTAAAGATATCGGTTGACGATTTTGGCACCGGTTATTCCAGTCTCTCGTATCTCAAAGACTTCCCGCTCAATAAGCTCAAGATTGACCGCACCTTTATTATGAATGAAGATCAAAAGGCGCTGGTGGAGATGATCGTGTCACTCGGAAAAATGTTAAAGCTGGGGCTTGTTGCAGAGGGCATTGAATCATCAGAGCAACGCGATTGGCTAAGTGCTTTGGGGTGTGACGAATTTCAGGGGTATTACTTCTCCAAACCACTGCCTGCCAAAGACTTTTTGATTTATTTTCAAAAACATACTGACACTCGCGAAGCGCTGGCAACACTGCACTAACACAACGGTATGCTGTGCGCCCGGCTTGCAATAGAGCTGCCCGGTGCCGGTTGCCAATACACATGAATACAGTCAGCGCACCATACCTCTGTGTATTGATCTCGCGTTGGTGCTACCAATTTATGCACTATAGTGATATTTTTGGAGTGAAATTTCAGCAACCGCTGTGATTGTGCCGTAGTAGACAGTCATCTACCAAAGAATCGGCATAATAACGACTGACTGTTTTAAAGGATAAAAACACGCGTGCAACAGACCAAAGTCATGGCATTGTTAAGCCACCCTGCACAGCAGGCCGCCGTTAGCCGATGGAGCTCGGAGAGCAACACATCTGTGGAACAACACGTCGGACTCGCAACCTTCAAACGGTCCCTCGAAAACAGCACCGATGTTGTTATTCTGTTTGGCTGGAATTCCGACAATGCCTATCGCTCTGCACAAACTCTCGAATGTGCCAAGCAACATATTCACGAACCGGCACATATTATTGTGCTGTCAGACCAAGATCCTGAGGACGATATCGTCACTGCACTGAATCTGGGCGCAGATCGATTCATCACCCACGATGTCCCCACCCCTATTCTTGACGCGATGATTACCTCGGTCAGTAAACGGGTGGGACCGTGCAATCACATACAACGTTATTCACCCTACAGGCTAAACCTCAAAACACTGGAGATCACTGCACGTAACTACAGTGCAACACTGACACCGATTGAGTTTCGTATTGCGCAGTATTTATTTGAGCACAGCGGCACCATACTGACTCGCGCGCAATTACTCAAAGATGTGTGGGACATTGAAGATGTCGAACAACAGCGACGTGTTGACACCAAAATGAGTCATGTCAGAAGCAAGATGCGTCTGGACGGAAAATTTAGGTGGCGCTTAAAATTTAAACGCCATCAGGGTTACGTACTCGATTACATACCACTGGATCAGGATGAAGATGATCTGGAATGGTACGACTATCAGCATGAGTGACCGGACAAAATGAACATCCGGACGGCGCGTATCATAACGCAGCCCGGATGATCCGTTGATCAGGTACCGATAATTCCTCCATCTTCCCGCGTGACTGCCACAATCGAAGATCGGGGCACCGAGTCACCACCATCCGGAAAATGCGACGGCAGACCTTTTTCGCCAGGATGCTGTATTCCAACAAACAGGGTTCGCCGATCAGGTGACCACGTCACACCCGTGACCTCACACGATATCGGGCCCACCAAAAAGCGCCTGATTTCACCGGTAGCAGGGTCACCACACAACATTTGGTTATTACCCATACCCGCAAATTGCTCTTCGTTGCTGTAATTACCATCGGTCTGAATCCAGAGCCTGCCGTTTTCGTCAAACCCCAAACCATCCGGCGAATTAAACATGTTATCGGCGGTGATATTGGCACTACCGGCATTGAGGTCATCGTGTATCGTCGGGTTACCGGCCAACGCGTAAATATCCCATTCAAACGACTCACCGGTATGATCACCATCGACCGGATTCCACCGAACCACTTGACCATACAGATTACCGACACGCGGATTGGGGCCATTGACCGGCGTATCGATGCCACCGGCGTTGGGTTTTTTGCCACGATTTTTGTTGTTGGTTAACGCTACATACACATCAGTACCGTTGGGATTTGCGACAACCCACTCTGGTCGGTCCATGGTGGTACCACCCACCGCCGATGCCGCCGTGCGGGTGTTCAGAATGACATCGCCCTGGTCATTAAAACCCTTGTCAGCGGTCAGACCATGAGTGCCCTGTAACAGCGCTATCCAGCGTCCGCTACCGGCAAGATCATCGCTCGCTTCGTCAAACTGTGCAACGTACAAGGTGCCCTCTTCGAGAAGATCGCTATTGGCAGCTTTATCCCCCTCAACGTATTTGTTTTTCGACACAAACCGATACAGGTGCTCACCGCGTTCATCATCCCCGAGGTAGACCACCACGTGCCCGTTATCAGCAATAACAACCGCTGCATTCTCGTGTTTAAATCGGCCTAACGCTGTACGTTTTTTGGGAACACTGTTGGGATCCATCGGATCAATTTCAACAATATAACCAAACCGGTTGGGTTCATTGGGATTTTTGGACAGATCAAATCGTTCGTCATGTTGATACCAGGAATAACCCCAATCTTTGGCACCGACTCCGTAACGTTTTTGCAGTGGTGTTTGTTCAAACGCATCCACATCACCGGTGGTTGCAAAGTAACCATTAAAGTTTTCTTCACAAGCGAGGTATGTGCCCCACGGTGTTTCGCCATTACCACAATTGTTCCATGTACCCAACGCCGTCACACCCTCAGGATCAGCAGCTGTTTTCACCATGTCATGACCACGAACCGGTCCGGTTAACTCCATAGGCGTGTCGGCAGTGATACGCCGGTTAAGCGCGCCATCCATCACAATGTTCCATTTGCCGTCAGTCTTTTTTATTTCAAACACACCGACTCCATGACCTGCTTTGCTCTTACGCACATCATCAGCGGTCTGCACGCCGTCGGGATGAAAAAGGTCACGGTTAACGTATTCATGATTCACGACAAACACGCCATGATCCTCGCCGAGCGGAAATAACGCCATACCATCATTGTTATCTCCCAACGCGAGTTCCTGACTGGCACCCGTACCACGGGTCACAGGATCAAACGGCGAACCACTGGAAAATATAGGATCACCCCAAGAGGCAACCACTTGGTGTTTATAACCGGGTGGAAGCGTAATGGTGTCAGCAGACGTGGCCGGTACGGCCTGGAATCCAAGCACGGAACCCGCCGAAGAGCCGGTAGCAGACTCTGCGGCACCGGCCAACGGTATTCTGGCGGCGGTGCCCATGACAAAAGCCGTGGTACCGAATGCAGCCGTGGTTTTTATAAAGCCACGACGAGACATGGCCTTGTGCAATATGTTGCTGAAATCGTTGTCGTCGGGGCGGGGGGAATTTACTTCGTCAAAGTCGTCAAAACTATCGTATTGCATGATGCACCTCGTTTGTTGGACGTTGCCGACAAAAACATTATCACGCTTTCGGCCATTTGAGGATGCTTGGTAATCATTGAGACACCGCTAGAAAACAGCAGCGGCTACCATTTTTGTGTCAGTTCACCCGAGTCGATCGCAGCCTGAAGTTCAGCCAACTCGCCACAACCGTCCGGACACAACGCAGACAGACGCTCAAGGTTTGCAGCGGCATAATCGGGTTGTTCGAGTGATAAAAACAGTTCGCCCTGATACGCCAAGGCACCCTTATGATCCGGATTAATCACCAAAGCACGCTCATAGGCCCGCGCCGACTTCACCGGCTTGTTGAGCTTGCGCTGGGCAAAGCCCTGCAACGTCCATGCATCTGCATGCTTCTTTTTTTTCTTGGTCACTGTCGACAATAACGCCAGCGCCCGCTTGTAGTTACCTTCTTTCAACTGTTCTCTGGCGTCAGTCATCAGTTCATTCACAGACGGTGACTTCTCAACTTCGGTGCCGGAACCCGCGGCATAGACAGCGCCTGACAACACGCTCATTATGAGCAGGACCAATAGGCTATTCACGGCCTTGATCAACCGAACCAGTGTCGGTCGGTTGGAAATAGAGTTAGACAACATGATGGCGATAGAATTTGAAGGGTTGTGGGCTAAAAGAGAATGACCTAATGAGTAACCCAATCGGTCATCCAATCGGTCATCCAATGGGTCATATGATCCAGCACTGATAAATACACGGCAAGGGTCACGACCCGGTCAGGCCATACGAATCGCACAGCGTTAAATACCGTGCAACGCTGTCAAAACGGCAGCGATATTGAAGGTACGCTATCGGTAACCCGTTGGATTTTAATAACCGGGGCTGACAAACTTCAGAGAAGAATCAGCCTGTAGGTGCTACAGGCTGACCACTCATGCCCAAAGGCGCTTTAGATGCGCTTGAGATGCGTTTGGTAAGGGTTGAAAGTGGGTTGCAGACGCGCGTTATCGGCGTCCGATCAAACCGGCACGATACAGATAATACACCAGCGTCAATATTGAACTGATGGCAGCCGCCAGGTAAGTCAAAAATGCCGCATTCAGTACCCGACCTGCATCGTCGGCCTCTTCTCGAGACACAATGTTAGCATTGACCATGGCGGTTTTTGCACGGGCGCTCGCATCCCATTCAACCGGCAATGTAATCACCGAAAACAACACGGCAACACCGAATAACAAACAACCGGCAATAATGACTGGCATACCTAACGTGGGAGCCGCCGACATTAATAACATACCTACCATTAACACCGGCATCGACATCTTGCTTGAGATATTGGTTACCGGCACCAGGCTAGAGCGCATCTGCAGGTATTTGTAGCCCGTCGCATGTTGCAATGCATGGCCTGCTTCGTGACAGGCAACACCAATAGCCGAGATAGACCGCGCGTTGTAGACCGGCTCTGACAACCGTAATGTTTTGTCGCGGGGATCGTAGTGATCGCTTAACCGGCCGGATACAGGTTCGATCTTGCAATCATGCACACCGGCTCGCTCAAGCATCAGATGAGCCGCTTCCGCGCCGGTCATGTTACTTCTGGTACCCACCGTCTCATACTTTTTAAAGGTTTTTTTGACCATCATGGAGGCAAGTCCTGATAGCACCATACCTGGCAGCATCACCAGCAGCAGGTAGTTCATGTCAAATCCCATCATTTTTTACGTGTCTCCCGAACGCGCCGAACCGCGTGTGTTCGTTCTATGAATAAACCAATACAGTACCGAAAAATGACGACGACGACCTAAAAATATTGTGTCACTCCGGGTTACTGAACGCGCTTCACCCGAAACAGTCCGTTGATACCGCCGTCACTGGTAAAGTAAATATGGCCGTCCGGGCCGATTGCAACGCCCATAGGCCGCGCCCATCGTGCGCCATTGGGCAGTTGGAAACCACTGACAAAGTCGGTCACGTCGACCACCTCACCACGATCGAAAGACACTCTGACCAGAGCCGGTTCGCGTCGGCTTGCAGGATCACCGCCACCACCGCCGTCACTGGTTGCCCACGAGCCGTGTAACGCCACAATCGCGTCACCCGCCAGTCCAGAGTCAATGCCACTTGACCCGATAAAGGCCATATCCATGGGCGCATTCCTGGCCGGAAAAGTAGCTTTGGGTTTTACGACGTCTGTCACAGGGAGCGGCGCATCAACGCTGATGCAAGTATCGCGAATGATCTCGTTACCGCGAAGTTGATACCACGGCATACCATGGAATGATCCTTCGGAGATTTCTGAAAAGTACTCACCGGGATGTTGATAACCCAAGTGGTCAGGGCCATTGTTGGTCGCGTACAGTGTTTGGGTAACCGGATGCCAGTCAAACCCAATTGGGTTTCTTAAACCGGACGCGTACGGAGTCAGTGTAGCCTCAGCCAGCGGGTCGTCGGGGTTGAGCGATACCTTAAAAAAACCGCCCCGACGATCATTGAATGCGTAGGAGTCATCAAGATATTCATCGCTACAGTTGCCGGTGATACCGAGCGTGACATACAGCGTGTTGTCAGGACCTTGTTTTAGTGTTCGGCTGTTGTGACCACGACCACCCGGTAACGCTGCAATCTTAACAAAAGACTGCCGGGTTAACTCCAACGGGTTTTCGGGAAGTGGTGCAGCAAGTATGGCGCTGGTGGTAGCAACCAACAACAGACCATCACGCACGACCATGCTGTGGGGGTAGTCGGGCAGACTGACCACTGTCACTGCCTCTTTGTAGGGTGGCTGCATCCAGTACACATGACCCGCACGCGAACCGATAAAAAAATCACTACCATGCACATGGATAACACGTGGGAGCTCCATAGAGGTATTTAACAGCTCAAGCTCATAGCCCTCGGGCACCGATGCGGTCAACCGCTCACCACGCACGATAAGATCCTGTTGTGTGTAAGCTAAAACCGACGGCTTTTCAGCCACCAGCATCCCGTGCCACTGTTCGTTGGTGTCGGTTTTTGAAAACTCGACACTGACGCCGTCGGAGACGACGTCATAACAGTCCCATGTTTGAGAGGGTGGCCATTGCGAACAGTACTGATTGTTTTCGGCTTTCCAGTTTCCGGCTGTCGGGCGATTACGGTTTTGCGAAAAGGTAGTGCTGCCATCTGATGAAAACCATGACACCCATTGGTTGTCGTCTTGTGTACCGGCCACAAACCGATTCGACAGCAGCATCTCAATGTCGCCGCTACCGAGTGTCCTTGCCAAAACGTTAGCCGGTGCTTGCTGCGCCACCAGCCACGACGGCACCAACCAAGAGATCATCAGCCCACCGCCGATCAGCCAACTGCGAACTCCACCCTGTACCATAAGTGTCTCCTGAAACCAGTTGTTATCCGCGACGGCAGATTCTTCTGCGCCAAAGCACTCGTCGCCCAAATACTGGCTATCGAAATCGTTAATGATTAAAAAAAGGAAGGAATGCTGCGACAATTGCCGTCGGATTCTCTTCCATTGCAAAATGTCCCGACTCAATTGATTGCCCGGTAACCGTCGTTGCCCATTGCCGCCATAGCGCAAGTGGATCAGCGGCTTGGGACACAAATCCGTTTTCACTCCAGACAAAATGAACCGCTGCGCTGATCATACGACCGTTTTGACGATCAGCGTTATCCAGTGCCCGATCAATCGTTGCGCCTGCACGGTAGTCTTCACACATGGCTTTTATACGGTGCGGATCACGCATCTGTTTTTCGTAAGATTCGAGTGCCACAGCGGAAAACGGTTTCAGGCTACCCGACTGTGACCAGCTTTTTAGCGTGTGATGCAGAAAGACGGTGTGATTCGATTGAATCAGGGTTTCAGGCAACGGTGATGGCTGTGCCAAAAAGGCCCAATGATAGGCTTTTAAGGCCATAGCAGCATCAAAGTGATCCCACATATCAGCGGTGGGAATGACTTCAATGATACCAAGCCGCGTCACCGCCTCGGTATCAAATGCCAACCGATACGCCACGCGAGCGCCCCGGTCATGTCCCAATACAGCAAAGCGCTCAAACCCCAATTGCGTCATCAGCTGTACACAGTCTTGAGCCATAACCCGCTTTGAATAGGCACGGTGGGATGCGTCACTGTCGGGAATGGTACTGTCGCCATACCCACGAAGATCAGGCACGATACAGGTATGGTGCCTGGCAAACTCTGGCGCCACAAAACCCCATGCCGCGTGAGTCTGTGGAAAACCGTGTAACAATAACAACGGCGGACCGTCGCCACCCACCCAAACATTCAGGGTAACGTCATTTAAGGTCACTCGCTGTTGCATAAATCCGTCGATCACGATGCCAACCCTTCGTGCTCACGACGTAACATCATAGCAGTGGTGCTCTCGTCAATCGCCACATCTTCGATGCGAACAACATCACCGCGTTTAACGGCGGTCGTCACTTTGACCGCGTGAGCCAAACCAATCGGTAGCGCTCCGATCGACACGCTGTCGGTGGCTGGCATCAACTTGCCCCAAACGGTGTAGCCTCCTTCACCGTCCAGCGTATCACCTGCGTTTAAATCCCGCTTGGCGATACACACCGCATCACCACGAAACACGCTGGTGGAGCCAGTAGGCTCAAGCCGTAACGCAGCATTCAGTACCGACACAGAAAGCTCAAGACCAATGAAATGAAAAGGCTTGTACTGCGCTGCAAACTGGCCGGTAGTATCGGTGTTCAAACCATACTGCTTAAAGCAGGCTGCCGCGTAGTCGTTGGGTGCTTCAAGTACCACATACACCCCCCAGCGAAGATCTCTGTACACCGGTGTTGAATCAGTGTTCAAGCTGGACACAACTTCTACCGTTTCGCTGGCATCCAACACACCTCCGAGGTCACGCGGCCTTAACACATCAGCCAGATCATCCACACCACAGGGCGGAAATTTCAAGCCCTGTTCAGGTATGCACAAATCACATGCATTCGCGACAGCGGCCATTTCAATCGCAGACTTGGTGCCATCGAGAAAAGAGTTAAACATTTGCGGATTCATACCCGCCTCGGACGCCTCCGTAGCAGACAAACCATAGTGAGACCACACATCATCGGGTGTGACACGGTGATAAGCCGGTAAATAACGAGTACCCTTGCCTGCTGCTGCCACAGTAAAACCACTGGCACGCGCCCAATCCACCATCTCGGCAATCAGCGCCGGTTGATCACCGTACGCCATTGAATACACAACACCGGCTGATTGTGCGCGCTGCGCCAACGCAGCACCAGCCAACACATCGGCTTCAACATTCACCATGATGAGGTGTTTACCATGCCCGATGGCAGTTAATGCATGCGCAGTACCGGCGACAGGATTGCCGGTCGCTTCGATCACCACTTCAACATCATCACGCACACAAAGTGCCTCTCCATCATCAGTAAAATGACAGCGCGATATCAGCTCATGACTCCAACCCACTGACAAACATGCGGCCTTGGCGTTATCGGGCGACAGGTCGGCGATAGCAGTAACCGACAGGCCATCAATAGTGGGTACTTGGGACAAAAACATAGCGCCAAATTTACCGGCACCGATCAACCCGACTTTTACCGGTTGGTTTGACTCTACCCTCGATTGCAACAGCGACATTAAGTTCATGATGTGCTACTCCGTCGATCAGCGACGATAGTAATGCGATGCATACAACGATAATGCGGAAGATAGTCCGCGACAGCATAGTGTTGGGTACAACGGTTGTCCCACATGGCAACGGATCCCGGTCGCCAACTGAATCGCACTTGATGTTCAGGACGATTGATGTGATCAAACAAAAAATTAAGCAGGCGCCGACTCTCGCGTGTGGTCATACCAACAATGTGATTGGTAAAACCTTCATTGACATACAGATAACGCTTACCTGATACCGGGTGTGTTTTTACAACATCGTGTATCGCCTGCCCGAAGGTCAGCATAGCGTTATCGAGTTTGTCGGTGGTCTTTTCACCGACAGTGAAGTTGTTCCTGAAATCACCCATATCGTGCACTGCCCGCAACTCGGGTAACCACTGCTGCATCGCCTGCGGCAAGGACTCCCACGCTGCATACATACTGGCCCACAGTGTATCGCCACCACACAGTGGCAAGTCACGTGCAACCAATAATGACGCAAAAGGCGGATCAGCGTGGTAGGTGACATCAGTGTGCCAACCATCAGTGTCAGGCGGATTATTGGCATCGTTAGCCAGCACCATGATGCTGTCGTATCCATCAACATGTGCGTACACCGGGTGTGGGTCATCCACTGTGCCGAATGACTCGGCGAGTGCCATGTGCTGCGCAGGCGGGACCGACTGGTCACGAAAAAAGATAACGCTGTGTGCTATCAGGCAGTCGTATAGTGCGTCAGCCTGTGCTGAGGTCAGTGGCTGGCTGAGGTCGATATTGGCAATTTCAGCGCCCAGCATTGGGGTGACAGGAGTCACCGTCAAGTGTTGTGAATTATTCACCGTCAGATTCGTTCGCTCTGTCGCCAGCATGTGAGCTCAGCATACCAGAAGCATGCTTGATCACACCAACGGGGCAGGCGCTTCAGGTACACTGGTTTCCCCACACCGGAACATCGTATTCTGTTGGACTATTTACAACACTATAATCGCCTTCCGTCGGCTTTCGGCGCGCCCGCTGTAGCGGCGATCTATAAACAGACACCTGACGACTTTCAGGTGATTGAACAGGGAGGTTTTACACCAGCGGAACACGGTGATCATCTTGCGCTTCGAATCAGGAAAACCAACCAATCCACTACCGATATCGTCGCATGTTTGTGTCGAAGTTTTGCAGTGGGTGATGTTGATATCGGGTATTCGGGACAAAAAGATAAACGGGCGATCACCGAGCAATGGTTTACCGTGCATTTGCCAGGTTTAAACGTGACACCCGAGAATGAGATAACGTCGCCAACACTACCACCCGGCGCAGAGATCATCGCACAGCACAAGCATGATCGTAAGCTGCGTCATGGCACCCACACGGGTAATCACTTTGTGGTGTGGTTACGCGAAGTATCCGGATCAGTCGACGCACTGCGCGACCACATAGAGTGTGTCAGACAGCAGGGATTTCCCAATTATTTTGGTGAGCAGCGTTTTGGTATCGGTCATCGAAACATGATTAAGGCAGAAACGCTGTTTACACAATTCAACCAAAAGGTACGCGGCCGAAAACAACGAATCAGCCGTACCCAACGCTCTATGTACCTGTCAGCGGCTCGCAGCTTTTTGTTTAACGAGATTTTAGCCACACGCATTCGAGCGGGTAATTGGTTAACGCCACAACCCAATGAAAAACTCATGCTCCATGGAAGCCGCAGCTTTTTTCATTACCGTAACGAGCCCGATGTTCCGGCGCGTCTGCAACGTCATGACATTCACACCACCGCACCTTTATGGGGTCGTGACGATGCAAACACAGATAACTGCGCCGAACCCATCATCACCAATTGGGAAGCAAAGAGTCTCAGGGACTACCCGCTACTGACAGAGGGGCTTGAGCGCGCAGGCATGATTGCGTCACGACGGGCACTTAGATGCGTGCCAAAAAATCTTGTGTGTGAACAGTCGGGCAGCAACTCGATTAGACTGTCATTTGAATTGCCGCCCGGCAGTTTTGCAACAGCGCTGCTCAAGGAGCTAACGGATGCGCGAGAGGGCCGTTAGCTCGGGTCGCTAGCTCAGGTCGTTAGCTCAGGCCGTGACTTCCCCTGCTTGAGGTAGCACCATCCGACCCGCAACTCGTTGCACATTCTCAGATTTCATCGCCTCGAGCCTAAACCACACTGTCTGTGACGTCTTGCAGCACGTCCACAGTGGTATCAAGGACGGGGGTAATAAGGCCAAACGGATCCAAAGGCTCGGGTGACTCATCGTTCTCGACCACTTCGTGAGGTTGTGTCGACAAGCCGACAACGGCAGGAGATACTGTGAGTCCGTCGAACACGATGATTTCACCTGCGTCGAGCATCGCTTTTAACTCCCAAGCACCAACCACTCCGTCGTCATTGACATCAAAACGTTGGAATATTGCCGTGATTTGAGGAGACATTCCCGTTACGTCCTCTCCCATGGAATCCTTCCGCGAAACAAGCATCATCGTAAACTCAAGCAAATTCAAAGACACAATGTACTGCCAATGGATTACACTTAGTGTTATCCGTGATTCACCTCTTAGTAGTAGGTTGATTGGGGACTCATCGGGATAGTGTTCGTGCACTACCCGATGGCGTTATGACTTCACGTCATGCCCTGCCCTTGCAAGACAACCACCAGAAACGGTGCACCACTCTCGATCATGGCAACCAAAGTTGACGCAATGACACTATTGTCAAGTGCAGATACAGCAAAATCGGACTATCCGAACGGCCCACACTTCCCCATGTTTGAGCGCTTACATCTGTCAAACGTATTTTTAGTACACCGCAGATTACAACCGCCCTACTCTGCGGAATTGGTTCACATACACCCACGTCACTACATGATGTTATTGATAATGTTATTGGGTGTGTTTTTGTAATGATAATGGCGCTTAGCCAGTAACCAGCGCAGCTAATTTGCCATAGTCCTTCACTTATTCAACTCGCGCTTACTTGCTCTGTCAAGGTGTCTACGCACCCACGCACTGAGTGTTTCATCCTTTTTTAAAGCAGCTGTTCTGTACTGAGCTAGCTGTTCTTCCTCCAGCCGTACCGTGGGTAGTTTCGTATTCGCCGGGTATCAAGTGGTGGTCGTCCACGCTTCTTCTTAAGCATTGCCTAATTTCCTTTTCGCCATATTATTTGCACGTGCATTTAATACAGATATGATTATTGCACGATCAATAATTATTGACTAAGGTTCTTTGGTCTTGACGAACTTCACGAAGGAATCAACAATGTCCGAACTTACTATTGATCAGCCCAACAGAAAAGTGACAGTAAAGAGTTTTGAAGAATATTATATCGGAGTGAGCTCTATCATCTAAACGCTGTCGCTTATTGAGGATTCCGGGCTAGTGCCTGATTTGCACGTGCTAAAGGGATTATTTGATACGGTGGATGATAATTTGCGGGGTATGCTGAAAATACATCAGGAATAGAGCAACTCTTATTCCGCTGCTTTTTTAAAACAGCACCACTCCAATAGAAACTCGTTGTAACGTTCATTGACAAACAATCACGACCAATCTGTGGTTAACTCTCACCTCAAGCGGCAAAGGGGTTTGGCAATGGGTTTTTGGAGCGCATTTTTTGGAGAAAAAAAACCTGTACTTTTCGATGCATCACAGAGTCCACGAAATACCGAAAAATTTAGTATCACTGACGCCAAACGATTACTTAAACTTTTTTTACAGGATAATAAATATGGCGACAGAGAGGAAATTTCCCAAGAACTCGATAATTTTTCAGACCTTATTTCGGATTACAAAGAAACTCTAAAGTTTGATCTTGAGGATCTTAAAGAGGAATTATCGGAAGAGAAAGCACTACTTCGGAAAACAAAAGCAGAGCTTAGCACTTTCAAGAAATCTAAAAAAATATTTCTCGATGAATACGCCGATGACGAAAAAGACTTTGGGCTTGAGCAATTCGATAATCAGATCGCTGACATTGCATCAACAGTCCAAAACCATCTCACCGAAATCGATCGAATCAGTAAAAACATTGAAATTCAAAAATTAGTCGGCACGATGAACAGCAGCGTACTTCGTGCAACACTACCCATATACGCAAACTCAGTTTTCGACAAACTTAACATACCGTTTAACAGTGAATATCTCCCTTTCATTACCCCAGCAGCAATTGTCGAATTTAAGTATCGCTCAGCAAAAAATGAAATAACTCTTAGAACAGTAGAAGTCGATTGTTTTTCTCCCTTTCGTTTTAGTGGGTTTTGTCGCTTACGGCATGAACATCGATCATTCGCATTCGCCAGTGTATTGGAATTTACAACCGATCAACCAACTGATGATTTACGTAGCTTCTTATTAGAGAATCTATCGGCGTAACAACACAAACAGCTTGATAGTTAACTCCTTGCGCATTTATTTAATATGCTTTTTGACAGTACGACACTGCTATCTACTATATTTCCGTCGGGTTTTCGTACTTTAAAATCATCTCGATAGTAGAGCTGTGTGCCTCTACCTTCGACAGTGTGATTATTTAATTTAGCCACCAAATCCAGAGTTACCAATGGCGTCGTTGTATCTTCTAAAGTCCCATATAGCGCAAGGGTTGGCGAAATCGGAAAAAAAACAACCGTCCTCGAAGTTTGCAGGTCGATCCCCCAGAAAGTGGAACTCTGATCATTATCTGAAAACAACGTAACTGGGCTATTGGATGTAACAAATTCTTCCGAGACACTGCTAGAGTCCAAGAGTTTCCAATGACGCATTTTTAAGTGCCCGGAAACTACAGGAATTTGCTCCAATTCCAATTGAATTAATCTATTCTGAGAAGGAAGAGTTTCGGGAAGCTCGAGACCGCCTTCGGTGAGCCTGTACTGCTGCAGAACACCAGCGACAAAGTTTTCCAGATTTTCCCTACCAGGTAAATTCCTTGAATAATACATAGTCATAAAGCAAATCGACGCATCAATACGTTCATGAGTCAACTGTCGAGAATCCCTCAATTCATCCAGAACAGGCCCAACTTCGTTCTCTATATCAGCTATCGAATGCTCCAATGCTTGTTCATCTCCAATACCTTCATACCGGTTGAAATCCCGCTTTGCAGCGCAATCCTCGATATTTGCTTCAAAGGTCGAAGCATTCTCTAAATCAATGACCTTTAGATACCTACCTTTTTTATTTGGCTTCACATCTGCAAATGCCTTCAGGTAGCACTTGGAGATGTAGTGATGTTTCCGAGGAATTGCGGCACTCACTATGGATCCATTCCTTAGTATCGCGGTGACTTAATGGTGACTTGAACGGAAAAGTAAAACCGAACGGCTTACTAACTATTTGATTTTATTGGAGCTGGCGATAGGAGTCGAACCTACGACCTGCTGATTACAAATCAGCTGCTCTACCAACTGAGCTACGCCAGCACCGTGGTGCGAAGTGAGAGTTTAGGAAATCCAGCGCAGCAACGCAACGGCTGAACCACTTTTAATCACACTCTTTTATCACTTACCTGATATTTCGCCCAGAATCCCGGGTATTTACCGGATATCGTTCGAGGGACTTTTGCCCAAATGACAGCGATTGGTTGTGGCTCTGGTTGTGACGCAGACACTACACCGTTCGAACCGACACCTCGCCACTGTAAACTGCCGTCAGACGACCTTCAGATTCAATAATCAGACCACCATTGGCACTGACACCCCGTGCCACGCCATAGAATGCCTGCTCGCCAGATACGCTACCAGATACGCTACCAGATACGCCACCCGATCCGCTACCCGATGTACCGCCAGATACGC
>CALDUO010000007.1 GCA_937923745.1 uncultured Granulosicoccaceae bacterium | reverse complement strand
AAAATTCTCGAACTGATTGGAGCTCCCCTGTGACACGCATGGTGCAATGTGCCAAATTGAACAAAGAAGCCGAGGGTCTGGAACGCCCCACCTATCCCGGTGAGCTTGGCAAACGGATTTACCTGAACATCTCAAAAGAGGCATGGGCAGCTTGGGTGGGTCATCAGACCATGCTGATCAACGAGTACCGCCTGACCCCGGTCGACCCCAAGGCACGCAAGTTTCTGGAAGAGGAAATGGAGAAGTTTCTGTTTACCGATGAGTCGAAGGCCCCTGAGGGTTACGTGCCACCAGCCCAATAACACCGCCTAACCGCTAGCTCACCGTTGCAGCGAACGTTTCCACCGGTAAACCTTCGCATC
Source organism: uncultured Granulosicoccaceae bacterium (assembly GCA_937923745.1). Classification (GTDB taxonomy): domain Bacteria; phylum Pseudomonadota; class Gammaproteobacteria; order Granulosicoccales; family Granulosicoccaceae; genus CALDUO01. The sequence goes on along the minus strand of CALDUO010000007.1, from coordinate 4,541 downwards.
CACCATCGTCAAACCCGGCACCGTGCTATAGGTGTGCGTGCCTTTAAGGCCTTTGCTCCAATGGGGCTTGAAGTGCACCGCGTCCCGCTCGACATACTGCGTGTCGTTCAGCGTTTCGATCTGCTGTATGCGCACAGCATAACCATAGTGACGGCTACAGTCCTGAGCGGGGCGGTACAGTTTTCCACGATGCTCAAACAGCGCACCACCCGGTCGTGCCCGGTTCACATCTGACACAACCGGGTTTAGCGGGTGAGGCCGCCACGTGTCTGCCAGCAGGTCATCGGCAGAGAACACAAACAGCTCGTCGTGTGTCTGGTCATCAAAAAATATACTCACGTTCGCAAACAGCCACCAGCGATCATTATCAAAATGCAGCGTGGCATCAACCGCATGAATATCGTCAATGAGCACACGCTCCAGCACCCATTCATCCGGAAATGATGTGGCGCGATACAGCTTGATCTGGTTGGTGGCACAGTTCTCCGGCAGCATGTAGGTCTCGCCGTTGTGCTCAAACACAAACGGATAAGACAGATGCGTATCACTGGTGAGCACCGGTCGGGTGTCCAGCAGCTCTCCCTGTTCGCTCATTTCAAGTACCGCGATATGCCCACGATCGGTGGCAAACATATACTCCTCTACAAACACGTAAAACCGATTGTCGCGATGAATAATGTGAGGGTCAGCCCAGTAGCGGTCATCGGGTGATTCGAGCCGCGTGAACTGCCACAGCGAAGTTGCCGGTGACTGCGCCAGCTTGTAGTACAGCACCCACTTGTCTTCAAACAGGTTAAACGCCAAGCCATGCTTGATATACCGGGCAATGTTTTTACCCATCGCAAACAACACTTGCGACCAGTGCAGGTTTTTCTCGGTAAGCAGTGGTTTGGAATACCCGGTAAGTGTGTCGTTCTGTTGATTCACGCGTGCAAAGAATGCATCGGCACCGAGGGTGTGCAATTGGTTAAGTGCGCGCGGCAACATCACCATTGAACGCCAGTACAGCCTGGATTTTGTCTGGTGCATAGACACACGACTGGTCGACGTGGTCGAGCGGGCAATGACCAAGCCGTCGTCCAGGTCATCGTTCAGAATTTGCAGCGTAATGCCGGTGCAGGTTTCGTCGTTGTACAACTCCCAAAACCCCGGAGGCCCACCACGGTTTACACGGTTATCGGCATGGTGATAAGACCACACACCAAATTTGGCCGCCTGAAGAATATCGCCCCGCACGATGCGCCACCCAAGCCGAATAATCACATCAAGCTCCAGCGCTTTCACAACCTCAACTTCTTCATCGCTGACATAATCTGACCACTGAGTGGTCTGTGGCGTAAGCTCAATGTGTTGAAGGTCAGCCGAGAATGCGGCAAGCGGGTGAGTGTCGGCGGTGTCGGGTGATTCGGTAAATTTCCGGGCGTCCATGCGCCGGTATCGATAAAAGAGTGTCTGGCTCAGACGCTTTGACCAGGACCACGACGCAGAGGACCGGTGCGAGCTCTCATCAATGTTCTCGTGCCTGATCAGCGCAACCACCACCTGACAACAACCCTCCCGCTCCAGGTTTTCGAGCATGCGCAGCTGCCACAGCGCCAGCTCCGGCGCATTCAGCATAATGCCAACGCGCAGTGGCGCGCCCGATGGGGGAGTCGTGTTCTGCATCAGGTGATGTTTACGTTGATGGTAGTTTGCTCTGTTGACGCAAGCGTGAAGTTCGCCCTGCTACAAGCCGTAGCGACTTTACACCGTTAATCTAAAAATTTTACCCGCATGAGCCGGAATGGCCCGCGTGGTGAGGATATACGGGTTTATACTGTTGGTTGATCAGACACATGTCGATAACGTGCCACAGTTGGGAATAATACTAGGTTATGAGCGAATCTGACGACTACACACCCCCCAAAGTCTGGGTGCATGACGCCGAAAACGGCGGCAAATGGGCCGGTATCAACCGCCCCGACTCCGGTGCCAGGCACGACAAAGAGCTACCCAAAGGCAAGCATCCGCTCCAGCTCTATTCTCTGGCCACCCCTAACGGGGTCAAAATCAACATCATGCTCGAAGAGCTGCTGGCCAACGGCCACACTGGCGCTGAGTACGATGCCCACCTCATTCATATTGGCAACGGCGACCAGTTTGGCAGCGGTTTTGTTGAGGTTAACCCCAACTCAAAGATTCCGGCGCTGCTCGACTACACCACCGAGCCGCCCACCCGTGTGTTTGAGTCTGGCTCCATTTTGCTTTACTTGGCTGACAAATTCGGTGATTTCATCCCTAAAGACCATGCCGGACGCACCGAATGTCTGAATTGGCTGTTTTGGCAAATGGGCAGCGCACCCTACCTGGGCGGCGGATTCGGACATTTCTACCACTACGCACCCTTCCGTATGGAATACGGCATCAACCGCTTCACCATGGAAGTAAAACGCCAGCTCGACGTCCTCGACAAACGCCTGGCCAACAACACCTACCTGGGCGGCGAGCACTATACCATTGCCGACATCGCCGTCTGGCCCTGGTATGGCACGGTTGTCCTCAACGAAACCTACGAGGCCGCCGAATTCCTCGACACCGCCTCCTACAAACACCTCAACCGCTGGACCCAGCTCATCAAAGAGCGCCCAGCCGTCATCCGCGGCCGCGCCGTCAACCGAATATCAGGGCCCAAAGAGCTGCGCCTCGCCGAACGACACGAGGCCAGCGACATTGATGCGGTATTGGCCAAGATGTGAGGTAAAGACAGCAACCGAACTGCCAGCCCAAGCTCCAACGCTGTGCGAATCGTGCCAGTAGAAAAACCAAACCAACGCAAAACACCCAAAGTGCCAGATCACACACATCTGGCACTTTGGTATTGACTAACAGCCCCTCAAAAGGTCTAATACGCGTCTGCAAATAAGCACCTGATGGCCAGGTAGCTCAGTCGGTAGAGCAGGGGACTGAAAATCCCCGTGTCGGCAGTTCGATTCTGTCCCTGGCCACCATTCCTTATATAGTTCTTCCCCTGCTAGTAAAACTTCACTCCGTTAGAGAAAGCTCTTAGGGCTCTACCCAATTAACGGGGGATGGGCATTCATTAGACCCTATTGATAATACCATCCCACCCACAGTGGGCTAGTACTCGTAATCTGTAATTCTCAAAGTTCCTGAACCCATAAGCACGCCTAGAAATCATTTCCATCTTGTTGTGGAAGCCTTCGGTGATGCCGTTGCTTTTGCTAAAGCGCCACATTGCAACGATGGGTTCTAACCAAGATTCCAACGTTTTGGCCAACGCTTTAAGTGGGCTCTCATGCAGTTGCTCAATTAGCTTTAAGAACCCTGGTAATTTTCTGGCCATTCGCCGCTTTGTAAGCGTTTTTAACAGCACGTATCGGATAAGTCTCTGCTTGGCTTTGTACAGTCTTTTTAGGACGGGGTAATCGCTCAAGTAGTTCATCAGGTTCACACGTTGTTCGGCGCTTAACTTCCACTCGTGTCGGCGCATTAAACTGATCAAGCCTCGGTTTCTTCTGCCGTCTTCATCGTGCAGCTTCCACTGGTTTAAGAAGTGATGATTGATCAGCCGTACTACATGAAAGCGATCAGCCACTATGGTCGCGTTTGGGAAGTACTTTTTAGCAATGCTGCGATAGGTTTCTGACAGGTCCATCACCATCACTTGTACTTTGTCGCGATCGCGTAACTTGCTTAAATAGCTGGATAAACTCGATTCTGAGCGTCCTAGCTTCACATCAAATACTTTCTGCTTTCCAAGGTCGACAAAGGTGGTTGCAAAGCCTTTTTTGCGGGTGAAGAAATGCTCATCGATGCCCATCACGCGAGGGCACGTATAGTTCGCACACTCGGCGCGTTTGAGCGCGTTGTGGTGCTGATACCAGCGCTCGACAGTGGCAGGGCTGATGTTGTGGGTGCGTGAAAGCTTGGCTTGCGTGACGCCACCATGATGCGCTTCAAACACCTCCAGACGGTAGCCTTCGGATGAACGGAAACGTGGCTTGATGCCAGTGAAGCGGTGCTGGAAATAGCGGCCGCATTCACGGCAGTGATACTTGGGCGATTTTAGGTGCAGCGTCATCACCCGATTGCCTTGCCGAGAGTGCTTTACGGTGCGTGTGTTGGTGGCCTTAATCCTGAGCTTATCAGTGCCACAATACAGACAAGAGGGCCTGTGAAAGGGCTTAGCCCAGATCTCAATACCCTTTTGTCGATGAACACGTTCGACTTCAAGGCCGGGAATGCCTACAATGCGAGATGCGAGGGACATCGGTTAATCTCCATTAAAATAATTTGTCGCAAAATCATTCTAATGAATGCCGGTGTCCCCCGTTTATGATGTAGAGCCTCTAGGCAAGAACACATTCCACCTGTTTGGCGTCGATGAAATTGAACGACAGTCGCTGAGGAATGCCATTCCAAGTGCACTCTTGCAAAGAATGCGCAGTATGGTGAATGGCTCATCCCGCCATATAACCAATGTACTTTTTTCGCCGAATAATTCCTCATGGGCGGTATTTGCCAATGACACGTTCTTTATG
>CALDUO010000006.1 GCA_937923745.1 uncultured Granulosicoccaceae bacterium | reverse complement strand
GCACCAAAACCGTCGTTGAGTGTGCATGCTCCTTCGCACAATCTGTCTTGCGGGCAGACCCGTCCGCACATTTCAGGTAATGAGTTGGTTTTGTGGGACATTTCGGCGGCTTCAAACAGATTGCCCTCGGACACGAGTTTGAGCCAATTGGGAATGTAGTTATGTACCGGGCATTTCCATTCGCAGTAAGGATTTCCGCAGGCGAGGCACCGATCAGACTGCTGCGCGGCATCTTTCGGATCGAACTGTCCGTAGATTTCCTTAAAATTGCGAATGCGCAGCGGTGCTTCCGTTTTGGTCGGATCAACACGCGGGATGTCGAGAAATTGAAAGTTATTGCTCATGTTTCAATGTTGCTTTCAAAGGTTGTTTTCGTGTCGCCTGCAGGCGAGGTGCTGTGCATGCCTATGGTGAGAGGGTCGGCAGGCACATCCAAATGCGAAACGTAGCTGCTGCGTATCGTGCTGCTGGGCAAGCTTGCCCCGGGTTGTGTTGCCGGAGCCGTGCCTCGTCGGTCACTTTCGGTGCCAGCAGAGTCTTCTCTGCGAAACCCGAATGACACCAGCTGCGTTGTGTCACTCAAGCTATGTGCGTTGCAGGTGTAGCTTTATACGAGCCGGGCAGCGCTTGGGGCTGCAGAGCTTGATCGTCAGCGTCTGTCAGCAGAGCGCATGCTTATTGACTGTTACTGACTAACTAGACGCTGAGTGCTTTTTTGATTTGAGCGCTGACGACAGACATGTCGGCTCTGCCTTGCATCTGGGGTTTCAGCGTGGCCATGACTTTACCCATGTCCTTGATGCTGGCTGCCTGTGTTTCAGTGATAGCTGAATGGATCATGTCATTGATCTCCAGCTCGGTGAGCGCTTCTGGCAGGTAGTCATTGATGACCTCAACTTCCTTTTCCTCGACTGCCAGCAGGTCTTCGCGACCGGCGTCACGGTACTGGGCGATAGACTCGCGGCGCTGCTTCAGCATTTTGTCGAGCAACACCAGCATGTCGTCGTCTGACAGTTCAGTCCGTTCGTCGACTTCCTTTTGTTTGATCTCGGCCGAGATGAGCCTGAGTGTGCCGAGGCGCTCTTTGTCCCCCGCTTTCATGGCGGCCTTGATGTCGTTGAGTATGCGTTGCCTTGTTGCGCTCACAGGTACAGTCCGGTGGTGGTCAGTGATCCTGTGAATTTCGCCGCGCTGGTACGGTTACAGGATGTGACAGCTTTCTAGTAGTAACGTACGCGGCGCGAGGTTTCTTTGGACAGCTTCTTTTGATAGCGCTTGACGGCAGCCGCCGCTTTTCGCTTACGCTCTGCAGTGGGCTTCTCGTAGAATTCGCGGCGACGGGTTTCGGTGAGTACACCGGCTTTTTCACAGCCGCGCTTGAAGCGCCGCAGCGCCATTTCGAAAGGTTCGTTTTCCTTGATTTTTACGGACGGCATTAAACGTTCTCGTGTTCGGAAATGCAGTATTTCCGGTAAAATGGGTGCCAGCGTGTATTGGCAGGCTTTATTCGGTTGTCTTTATTCGGTTGTTCAGCTGGGAGGATTGCTGCACACTCGTGCGCCTCAAAACTTCCAAAGTTAGCCGGGTAGTATAACCTGTCCCTAATCGCTTGCAAAACAATCGTTACGTTCAAATGCAAATACTTGGCCTCGAAACCTCCTGTGATGAGACCGGCATTGCCGTTTTCGATACCGAAAAGGGCTTAACTGCCCATGCGGTGTACTCACAAATTGACCTGCATGCACTCTACGGCGGTGTGGTACCGGAGCTTGCGTCACGGGATCATGTCCGCCGTTTGGTCCCGCTGGTGCGCAAAACGCTGTCTGACGCCTCAATTGAACTTGGTGAGCTGGATGGCCTTGCCTACACGGCAGGGCCGGGCCTTGCGGGTGCGCTGATGACAGGGTCGGTGTTTGCGCGTAGCGTTGGCTGGGCGCTGGGCCTGCCAACCGTTGGCGTCCACCATCTTGAAGGCCATTTGTTGGCACCGCTCCTGGAACCTGATCCGCCGATTTTTCCCTGTGTCTGCCTACTGGTGTCCGGTGGTCACACCATGCTGATCCATGTCGAGGCCATCGGTGTTTATCGGCTGCTCGGCGAATCCATTGACGATGCGGCTGGTGAGGCTTTCGATAAAACCGCCAAGATGCTGGGTTTGCCGTATCCGGGCGGGCCACATTTGGCCAAACTGGCCGAGGGCGGCGATGCCGAACGTTTTAGCCTGCCACGCCCGATGACCGACAGACCGGGGTTTGATTTCAGTTTTAGTGGCCTGAAAACCGCAGCGATCACCACGCTTAAAAAAGAGGTCGTGAGCGAGCAGGACAGGGCCGACATTGCTGCCTCTTTTCAGGCAGCCGTCGTTGATACGCTACTGATAAAGTCACAGCGTGCGGTCGAGGCCGAGGGCGTTAGCCAGCTTGTTGTGTCAGGTGGGGTGAGTGCCAATCGGTCTCTGCGTGATCGATTTCGCGATGTGTTTGATCAGGCTGGTGTTCAGGTGGCGTACCCGCGCCTTGAATTTTGCACCGACAACGGTGCGATGATCGCATTGGCTGGCGGCATTCGGTTGCAGGCTGGCCTGCGTGATCCGTCAGACCTGACCGACCCCGAAGCATTGTCTGCGAGTATCAGGCCCCGTTGGCCACTCGACACGCTGCCGCTTCTGCCGGTAAATGCATCGTGAGAGTAAGCTGACGTTTAAGTGATCTGCGACGCCAGGAAACAATCGGCTGTGGACGAGTCAGCGTTAGTGTGATCAGCGCGCCCTTGGCAGTCTGGTATCTGTGTGGGCTGAGCCCGGATTCGAGCCATAGTTCGTCGCAATCTGGCGCCGTGGTAAGCCGCCATGTGTAGCCTGTCTTGTTGGCAGCTTTTGCCACTGCCCTTGTCACTGCCCTTGTCACTGTTCGTGTCACTGTACTCGTCACCGTACTGGTCACCGTACTCGCCATTGTCGCTGGTTAGCACCGGATTTGGTCGCAGCCCTTGGTCACAGGTCGAAGTTGCTGGCCGAGTCTGATGGCCGAGGTCGGCCGCAAGGGTGAAGCATCGACTTCAACGACGCTGTTCGTTCGGCCCTGTTCGGCCGTTCCGGGCAGCGGTGGGGCCAAGCGCTTTATTTTTTTTGTCCAATCCGTGGCTCGGTCCCGGCGAGTAGTCGTTTGATATTGGTGCGATGTGTGTAGAACAACATGAGCGCGATCAACGTAAAAGCGACGGCAAGCGAATTTTCGCCGTTGATCCACAGGAAAATCGGAACACACATGAAGGTCGTTAGAGCCGCAGCGGAGGACACGCGGGTCAACAGGCCAAACGCCAGCCAACAGGCAATAGCGATCAGTCCGGATAACCATGATGCACCGATAAGGGCGCCCAGCGCAGTGGCGACGCCTTTGCCACCACGAAAGCCAAAAAATACCGGAAAGAGATGGCCAAGAAACGCTGCGATGACGGTCAGGGCGACAACAGGATCCGGCAAGCCGCTGATAGTGATGGCGATCACGGCCGGGATCAGTCCTTTGAGCATATCGCC
>CALDUO010000005.1 GCA_937923745.1 uncultured Granulosicoccaceae bacterium | reverse complement strand
GCAGAACATCACCCTGGGAACATCACCCTGGGAACATCACCCTGGGAACATCACCCTGGGACCATCACCCTGGGAACATCACCCTGGGAACATCACCCTGGGAACATCACCCTGGGAACATCACCCTGGGAACATAACCCTGGGAACATAACCCTGGGAACATAACCCTGGGAACATAACCCTGAGAACATAACCCTGAGAACATAACCCTGAGAACATAACCCTGAGAACATCACTCTGGGAATATCTCCTAAAGAACATCAACCAGAAAACATCACCGCTCGATTGCCTTTAAATAAATGCCTTTTACACATTACACGGGCGTAGAGCCGAAAGATATCCATCACATTACAACGGCTACAATGCTGGCAATTTTGTTCGGCTGTAACCAATCACACGTATTTATCGTAAAAACAACCCGCTGACGCCACGTAACTTATTACCGTTATATAACCTCAGACCACTGAAGAATCAACGGTAAACACGCTACCATGCGTCGTATCTTGTCTTTTTCATCAATGCTCAATTCTTCATAAGGCTTGAGTGTTTCGTTCAACCGATAGTCTTTCCTTCTCTTGATAATTTTTTCTCTGAGTATCTCATCAGCCAGTGGCATAGCCGGAGCCGGCAACCACCCGTCAATCAGATGATCAACTACGAAACGCCGATGCTCAAGTTTCATTAACCAGTCAAAACTGACTGCGTCTAGCGCCCAGTCAGACTGATCACTCGCTGGCACCCCTTTGTCTTTGTTGTTTTTATCGAGTACCCATTGACGCAGACTGTCAAAATCTGCCGCCTTGTCCGGATATAGGCACGCCAGCTTAACGCAAATATGATCAGCAGCATGCCGACTTGACGCTTGATTCATTTCTACTCGAGGTGCAGCGACTGCATCATCGACAGCCATCCATGCTTTTTCTGCATCGTTTTTGAGAGTGCCAAGGTCAGACTGATACTGCAAAAGCCCTTCCTTTTGATACGCAAGATTAATTAGTTTTGCAGCACCATCCGTGGATGCACCTGGATAGTTTTCTGATGCGTCAAGGCAGTCGAACACTCGAAACTGTTCAAAATTATGTGGCTTTAGCGCTAAGTTGTCTTTATTGATTGCACCATGTTCGTGCTGCGCTTGCGACAGACAAGCCACTATCGGCAAATCGTTACCCGCATCACTCATTTCACGCAGACTTGCTATCCGGAGTGCGGCTGTAAAGGTGTGCAGATCGACCGGGTCAGAGACATACACTGCATCGAACGCATACTCTTTTTGTGCTGCTGCCCAAACTTGCTGGCTCAGGTGCTCAGGCTCTGCATTCACAGCATGAAGATCTGCCAGTGGTAATAATGTCTGCGCGGTTGAATCAGCCTCAATATCTTGAGATTCCAGAATACGTTGATTTAGCGTCGCCATGGAAGCTATGGCATTGCGGGCTATGAGCGTGATCCGAACGGAATCGTCCGGTTGATCACTGTAGATGAAATGTACGATAGCCTGCTCTACGATCGCCAATGCCAAGTCATCATCACCCACCACAGCAATATGCAGTCGTCCAGTGACGAGGTGAGTCTCTTTATCGAATCGGGGTAACCGCGGCGGGTACCGCAAGAGAAGTTGTCGTGCCGCAAGCCGGGGCATACTAAAAAAATGAACATCATGATGTCCATGGAGCATTGCCGGCAACACACGCAACAGTTCCTGATCATAGACGTTAACGTTTATCGAGCGCTTTACACCCGAAGAACACTTATTGGATTGCCGCAAAAGATTCAGCATCGAAATGACGAGCTGCTTGCGTTTGCCGACAGTCTGCTCGGGCAGTGCAGCCATTCGCTGTACCACTTCAATATTGCGCCTGTCGTCACCTGTTAGCACCCAAACTTCGGTAGCGTTCGCCACATTAGTACTGATCAGCACCTGATCCTTCAGCGCATTACCCTGCCACTCGAACAGTCGGCAGCTAAATTGATCGGTGTAATCACTGATAAGAGGCTCATCCGCGTTATCGATACAGATCACTTGCTGACGAGATGGGTTGCCCAATAACTGCAAGGCTATAGATGTTGCACTCTTGCCCCCACCGATAAAAATCGTATCTGCCGGATACATGCTGAGTAGATGCTGTCGTATCCAAGTCCCAAAGCGATGAGAAAAGTAGGTGAATACGGTAACAATCGTGGCCAGAGGCGCCAGTATAGACGCGATTCGGGTAGGCCAATTACACAGATCATCTGAACTGACGCTGAGTAAAAAGAGCTGCGCGGTCTGTAGTACCGCCGCTAAAAAATTTGCAAACCATCCGTTAGTGAGGCTTGAGCCATCGGTTGCATCGCAGTGATTGCAGCCCGGCGCAACCCCCATAAAGCCAAACATCGCTACCGCCGCGGTGCCAGCCCCGATAATCAGAAACAACCTTCTTATCCCACGCGAGGTTCCGAGCTTCACCCGCAATGCATTTTCAACAGAATTATTGGTGTCCATTCAAGTCCGTGTGAGTGTAGGCCAAGCTTTTACAGCAGCGTATAAAAGGGGAAAAAACGGCATCCGGATTAGCCCGGCGCCACGACAATACTACCCCAATTGACGCTGGTTTTCCGCCCTATCCACCGAGCGCTCTAACCTGTGACAGACAGACTGCGTGGCACTGGAACTGTCCCGGTGTTCACTCTTTGAGCCGGTCCTGGTTTTTAGCCCTTGAACTCTGTTCCGGTGTTTAGCCCATGAGTTCATTTTTCATGCACATCCCGAACTGAGGTTCAAGGCGCCCGGTGGACATGCAGTCCACCCGCATAGAGGTGTTAATACGAGTGTTGTTGGTGCGGTTATCGTCAATGCATTACAAACTATCGTATCCCGCAAGCTCGCCTCCGGACTCAACGGTGCAGTATCTGCTACCGATTTTACTTATGGGAGGAAACGATACGTTTTGCCGGGCAAAGCGGTTCGATGCGCGTGCGCTACACCCGAGATCAACTCTGACACCGAATAACAGATGCACACGGTGTTACCGCCACAGCCAACTACAAAACAATATTCCGGCGTCTATTAATCACTCTACTGTACAAAGCGCAGCTACGGCGACACAGTCTATTGTGTCCAGCACAAATGTTGATGCCAATGCAGCACCAGCGCACTGACAAACGGTACCGCCTACCGGGCGAATTTGGTGGTGCATTCATTCAGTGATTAACATCACCGTTCTGTCGCAATAGAACACATTCACCCTTTGTGGGGTACTTGACCTGGCTCTTCAGTCGAGTCACAATTATTCGTAAGGGGCGGCGAACGCCTCGTGAGGCGCCAGCCAAAGATTCGCATTCCCTAATGCCGACCAACACGCTATAGCAGCCTGCGAGCTGCCGTCGTGACGTCGCCCACTATAATGAGAATGCATCATGGCCTCACCCGTTCAAATTTCAGTCGCCCAACTCAACAGACTCGTCGGCACTCCCGGCTCTCCTATTCTGATCGATGTTCGTATCGATGAAGACTTCACCGACGACCCCAGAATTCTGCCAGCTGCCATCCGGCATCCACACCAAACCATTGACACGCTCATCCCCGAATATCGAGAAAAATCTGTCGTAGTTTATTGTCAAAAAGGCTTAAAACTCAGTAGTGGCGCCGCTGCCATTCTCAGAGCTGGTGGTGTTAACGCAGAATCGCTCGAAGGTGGACATTTCGCATGGCGTGATGCAGACAACGACTTAACGAACTACAGCAAAATACCTTGGGCAACACCACAATCCACAAGCGACACCAACAACGGCCATTACACCGCAAGCAGTTTATGGGTGACCCGTCTGCGGCCAAAAATTGACCGCATAGCATGCCCTTGGCTTATCCGGCGTTTTATTGACCGCAACGCTCGCTTTCTTTATGTGGCATCTGCTGATGTTAAACCGGTAGCAGAAAAATTTAATGCCACCCCGTTCGATATTGAGGACACCTTCTGGAGTCATCGGGGGGATCAATGCACATTTGACACAATGCTGCACGAATTTGGTTTAACTAGCCCAGCGCTAAAGCAGCTGGCCACCATAGTGCGTGGCGCTGATACCGACAACCATTCCCTGGCGCCTGAATCATCAGGTTTATTGGCAGCATCACTCGGGTTATCACGCATGTACAGTGATGATCTGCAGCAACTGGATGCCGGCATGCTGCTCTATGACGCTTTTTATCGTTGGGCTCGCGATGCCACGACCGAAAAACACAATTGGCCCTCCTAGCCTGCGCAAGGCGTGAAGGCGATAACCGTGTTAACGAGACATCGGACCTTAACTCGGAATGTCAGTTGTCCGGACTCATTGACGCAACTTGCACACTGTTTCCTGTTCGCTACCTGTTGGTCACAGATACAGGCAGAGCGTCGTTACAGCTTGCCCGATTGCACTAAACCCGCAGAATAGCTAAAAGAAAAGCCAAAAGAATAGCCACGAAAAAAATAACGTTGAGTCTCGCCCAATCGAACGATCTGCCAAAGCGACCTACAAGGTCGCTCCGCCTGTGGAGACAAACTCTTCATAAACAAAGCAGGCTAACCAACAGGACTGAGCCTCTGTGTTTTTGATGGCTTTTACTATGAACGCAACGACAAACTGAATTCCATGACTGATTCTTCTGAACACGCGACGTCACCCGTCACGCTGCGCGAGGCTTTTCGCGTTTGGTTTAAAATAGGCATTCTGTCTTTCGGTGGCCCAGCCGCACAAATTGCATTAATGCACAAAATGGTTGTTGCAGAACGAGGCTGGTTATCCGAAAAACAGTTTTTGTCTGCACTGAGCTTTTGTATGTTACTGCCGGGCCCCGAAGCCATGCAACTAGCCACCTACGCCGGTTGGCGAATGCACGGCACTCGGGGCGGTTTGATGGCTGGCCTGCTGTTTATCATCCCCGGCGCTCTGATTGTATTGTTCCTCGCCATCGTCTACGCCTGGTTAGGACAAGTACCTCTTGTGAATAGCCTGTTTTTGGGTGTTAAAGCCGTCGTGGTTATCATCGTTGTACAGGCCTTGCTCAGACTGGCTGGCAAAGCGCTCATCAGTTGGTTACACCTGGTCATTGCGTTCATTGCCTTTATCGAAATTTACTTTCTGCAACTGCCTTTTCCATGGATTATTTTCAGTGCAGCAGTGATCGGCGCTATATTCCCTGACCTGATAAGCCAACCTCGCGCAACTCATGACCGTCCAACTGGTGGCCACTCAACGCAGGGCCAGTCGTCGCCCGGCACCGCTCGCTCTGTGTCGGCGAGCAACATCAACCACACACTCAACCCGGACGCAGGTCCCAAAGGCCTCGCAGCCACTGTCAAAACACTCTGTATCTGGCTATGCCTGTGGCTGTTGCCGTTCGCGCTCTTTTGGTTAATGGACGCACCGGCACTGTTTACCGATATAGGCAGCTTTTTTTCGCGCCTTGCAGTCGTGACGTTTGGCGGTGCTTATGCCGTGCTGGCATACCTTGCTCAAGATGTTGTGTTGCAGTTTGGCTGGTTGACTGCAGAGGAGGTTATGGATGGTCTTGGACTTGCCGAAACCACGCCGGGGCCATTAATATTGGTGACAGAGTTTGTGGGTTTTTTGGTCGGCTATCGGGAAGGCGGGTTGATGATGGGTGTGGCTGCCGCCGCCATCACCTTGTGGGTGACGTTTGTGCCCTGTTTTCTGTGGATACTGACCGGAGCACCTTACATTGAATGGCTAACCGCACAATCAAGATTAAGCAGTGCATTGTCGGCAATTACTGCTGCGGTGGTTGGCGTTATTCTGAATCTATCGGTGTGGTTTGCACTGCATGTGTTGTTTGAGCATCAATGGACTGCCGACACGTTTGGCCTGTCGTTTCAATTGCCGTCGTTGTATTCGCTCGATTGGCGCGCAGCGATACTCACCCTGGTCTCTGGAGTGCTGCTACTGCACCGGCACTGGAATATCGTACCGGTGCTGCTGATTTCAGCGGTGGCGGGTCTTCTTGTGAGCGCGTTTTGATAACCGGCCCTATACATCCTCGATATTGACCCACTGCTTTTTATCGTTGGACAGGTGTGCGGCTTCTACAACTTGATTGACCAGCATGCCGTCACGAAAGGTTGGCCACTGCGACTGACCGTTTTCAATGGCCAACAGAAAATCACGTGCTTCTATGATGAGCTGATCCTGATACCCGGTGCCATGACCCGGCCCCAAACAAAACGCCCGATAATCCGGGTGCGCCGGACCAGTCAGAATTTTGCGAAACCCACGCTCGGCGTCAACCCCTTCAGCCAGATATAACCACACGGCATTTTGGTCTTCCTGGTCAAAACGCACCGCGCCTTTTGTCCCCGAGATTTCATAGGCATAACCCATTTTGCGACCCGTCGCTATCCGACTGAAAAACAAATGGCCCATCACACCGGATTCGAACCGACAGGAGAACTGCGCGTGGTCGTCATTAGTGACGGGTTCAGCTCCGTTGTCACCTACCCGTTGTGTGTGCACGATTTCAATATCAGCACATAATGATTTGATGGGCCCCATCAATGCCAATGCTGCGTTGATCATATGGGGCGCCAGATCGCCCATTGTGCCATTAGCGCGTCCTTGTGTTCGCCAGGTTGGAGGGAGGTCAGGGTCGTGCAGGAAGTCTTCGGTGTGCTCGCCCCGAAACCATGTGATCTGCCCTAGCCTCTGCTCCTCCAGCAGTTGCCGCACGTATTGTGTTGCCGGTGTGCGGACATAATTAAAACCCACCATATTCACGACATCACTGGCTTCTGCCGCCGCCACCATCTTGCGGCTCTCCGCTAGCGACGCGCCCATGGGTTTCTCGCACAAAACCGGTTTACCGAGTTTAAACGCCTCAATCGCAATATCGTGATGCGTAGACTGTGGAGACGCTATGACAATGGCCTCGACTTTTGGGTCGTTAACAAGCTGTCTCCAGTCAGACGTTGAACGTTGGAACCCGAACTCACGTGCTTTATCAGCCGCACCTGCTTCAGTTGTGGCACAGATCATTTCACACACCGGACGTAAGCCCGTGTCAAACACGGCCCCAACTGCCTGCATAGCGACACTGTGGAGCTTGCCCATGTAGCCGGTGCCAACCAGGCCGATGCCAATTGATTTCATGGTGTTTTCCGAAGATATTTAGACGAAAAAAAGGTGCTGCAGGGTCAAACCCGTCTCGCGGGCGCGATTATACCATTGAATATCACAGCATCCGTGTGCTCACAACAGTCATACGTTGGCCGCATGACTGGCCGCATGACTGGCCGCATGACTGGCAGTCGTCGGCACTGTTAGAACCAGACCGGTTTATTAACAACGAAGATTTCTGCAATTTCTACAGTAATTTAGAGTTCTGTGACAAACAAAACCGTGCTATACCCATACTCATTCACTTAACGACAGAATCCTCTAAATTCCTTGGCCAAACAACAACGACAGACAACACACCCCGTCGAGTCTCCTCAGCAGTTGACCGGGCAAGGCTGGCTCAGTATCGCGCTGCGAATGTATCGCAGGATAGACGAGCACAATTTATCGCTACTCTCTGCAGGCATAGCCTTCTACGCGATGCTGGCTATTTTTCCTGCACTTGCAGCAGTTGTAACGCTGTATGCGTTGGTATCCGACCCTGCTGATATTCAAAATCACTTCAACCAGATTGCCGGTGTGTTACCGGCAGAAGTCAGTCGCATCGTGTCCGAGCAGCTCGAATCACTCGCGGCCAGACCGCAACAGGCACTCGGCACTAACCTGGTAATTGGTTTGGCATTCGCCATTTGGAGTGCCCATCGCGGTGTTCACGCTTTGGTGCAGGCCATTACACTGGTCTATCGAGAGCCCGAATCCCGCAACGTCTTTGTATTAAATGGCTATACCTTCCTGCTAACCGTAGGCGCGGTAGTAACCGCTGTCATCACCATGCTGCTAATGCTGGGAGTTCCGGCTGTCTTGAGTATCGTACCCATGGATGCGTGGCTGGATACGCTGAGCAGAGTAGCAGTATGGGGGCTGCTCTTTGTTGTCATTGTGGTATCTTTGGGTGGGCTATACCGACTGTCACCACCACGTAGACCCGCTCAGTGGCGATGGCTGTCGACCGGCGCACTGGTCGCCACAGTGCTGTGGCTGCTGGGTTCTTTCGGGTTCTCGTTCTATGTGGGTCTGTTCGGCACGTTTGATAAAACCTATGGTGCGTTGGGTGCCATTATCGTTTTGCTGCTATGGTTTTTTCTGACTAATTTCTCGATCATATTGGGCGCGTTGTTAAACGCAGAGATGGAATATCAAACCACCTATGACACCACCATAGGTGCAGAGCGTCCTATCGGGCAGCGAGGTGCTGTTGTTGCCGACCAGCTACCGGACAACTAAAAGCCGCCTGATCATTTTGGCCTGTGGGCTGAAGCATGGCGGGCAACAGATGCTCTGGTAGAAATTGCGGCAAAGGCCCTCGCACACCACGTCAGAACCGGGAACAGACTACCGGTAATTTTTACAACCTTGGCACCGCTCAACTCGGTTAGCATCTTGTTTGCAGACAGTGTTGATGCCGGTTTTGTGAGTCTCGCAGAACGACCTTTCAAGATACTTTCCCGGTTTATTTATCAGGTTTATTTGTCAGGTTTATTTGTCAGGTTTATTTATCCGGTTTATTTATCCGGTGTGCTTTCAAGGGCCGTCTCACAAGACAACCCGAGCCGAGAATCCAGCCTCAAAATTATCACGTAGGAAAAGTAAATGTATCGTTCTCGGGAGAACCATGTCAGCAGGAACAACGCGCCTATTCACCAAGGATTACGGCACCACAACAACGGATGTGCCAGCCAAACACCACACTGCAACCACCGAGTTGCAGTGCCGCGAGCAACGTCAAATCCGGCGCTGACCGAGGCCCCTCGACCGCAGTCAGGCGAATGGCCTTCGCCAGACGGCGACGCAGCTGATGCAAGCCATCAAGTCGCACAACAGACCCGGACACGTCACCAACATCCGCATAACTTGAGAACCATCGGCCCCCAGTGCATGCACGGGTGGTCTAAGCGCAGGTGGCCTATGCCCGGCAACCAACACTTGGCAACCAGTGGCAAGGCAACCACGAACACCGGGGCCATACAAACCACACACATCCCTGTGACGCTAAACGTAAAACGTCACAGACAATTTCACCGATAGACTAACCCATTACTTTCAGGGAGTTTAAAATGAGTAAACTATGTTATTTGCTAACCGATGTCGCTGCTACCGAAAAAGCAGTTACCGAACTGCGAGCACTGAATATCACTGACGAACAATTGCACGTCATTGCAAACGACAAAGTTGAACTGTCAGACCTACCCACGGCAGCCATAGACGAAGAGTCAGACGTCTTGCCCGCGGCAGCCAGAGGGACAGTGCTCGGCGGTGCCACCGGCGTGTTGGCCGGTGTTGCCGCAGCCGTCTTTCCACCAGCCGGGCTCACTCTCGGCGGGGGTGCGTTGCTACTGGGAGCTCTTGGCGGCGCATCGGTGGGTACATTAGCGGGTACGTTGATCGGCGTGTCGGTACCTAACAGCCAATTGCAGGACTACCAAGAGCGTATCGATAACGGTGATATCTTACTGCTGATTGATGTTGAAGACGACATGGATGGCAGCGTGCAGCAACTGATGAGCGGCTTCTCGCACGAGGTTATCGACTTTGGTGAGAAGGACACTATTCCGCCCATTGCGTAGCTGACACCAACGCAGGGCACATCGACTACAAGCAGCCTGAGATCCCGGTAACTGACAGTACAGACGACTGCACCCTCAGGCACAGCGTTCAGGGCAATTCAAACGGGCAGGCGGCGGTGGCAGACAGCGCCGCCGCCCTGCCTCACACTTGCCACCTTTGATTGGTATTACCTGCTCGAGTCACTGAAGAGCCAATCTCAACTGACTTGGAAGATACCCGCACTGAGCACGCCATGGCTTTTTGTGTTTCGTGCTAGTATGCCTAACAGCCTTCGCAAGCACGTACCCTCAAATCAGCACTCGGCATCGCACTATGAACAGGTTGGTTTGATTGACCGGCATCGCATTCATAACAACACACCGAACACTGGCAGTTCATGAAAAGTACGCTTCTCGGCAAACTGTATCAACACATCATCAATCCGCCTGCACACCAGGATATTTCCTCTGCCATCAATCAACACAACCAATTTCTGCCAACCCTATGGTTGTTGGGGAAAACAGGTGCCGGTAAATCCTCTGTCGTACAAAAGCTAACGCAACAAACCTCTGTTGAGGTAGGTAACGGATTCTCACCCTGTACCCGCACTGCACACCACTATGATTTTCCGGCAATCAATCCGGTCATGCGTTTTTTGGATACACGGGGCTTGGCTGAAGCTGAATACGACCCCAGCGATGACCTCAAAGAAGCGCAGCATACCAGTCACGCTGTGCTGGTCATCATGCGCGTGGACGACACTGACCAAACCTCGTTGCTACACGCCATTAACTCCATACATGCCGTATCTCCAGCCACGCCTTTTCTGGCCGTGCACACGGCTTTACATGAAATCAACAAACAACAGGATCTTGACCGCACCATCGCAACCAATCAATACAACCTGGAGGTCGCCCTGCAACGAACTATACCCTCTGTATCGATTGATTTCACGCAACCGGAAGACGGCATCTACCCGGATGATCGTGGTCTCGGCAACCTGAAAGAAGCCATCGTCTCATTAATGCCAGAGTTGCATTTATTGCATACAAAAAATATGGCAACAGACACCGAGAGCAGGTTGTTCGAAAAACTGAAGTATGAGGTGTACTGGTATGCTGGCGTGGCGGCTGCCAGTGACACGTTGCCAGCAGTGGGTCTGGTGACGGTGCCGAGCATTCAGGGAAAAATGCTGCACAGCCTTGCGCAATATTATGGTGTAGTCTGGACTAAACGATACGCAGCTGAGTTGTTGGGCGCACTGGGCGCATCTTTTTTGTATCGATACGGACTATCACTCGGTGGCAGGCAGTTGGGCAAACTCATACCGGTTTACGGGCAATCAGCCGGTGCCGTCGCGGCTGCGTCTGTCAGTTTTGTGACTACCGTTGCACTGGGCCGCGCCGCGTCACGGTACCTGTACGCTAAATCCACCGACAAACCAATCAATGCTGATGAAATAAAAGAGGTCTATCGTCGCGCAATGCAAGAGGGCGCATCCCGTGACGATTAATACACCGTGAACAAAAGCAAACCGCGAACAAAAGCAAACCGTGAATAAAAACAAACCGTGAACAACAGTAATCCGTCAACCTCAAACATGAACAACAGTAAAACATGAACAGCAAGCAGGGCTTTCGCCAGAGCATGCTGCTCCTGAAACTCGTGCCCGATATCGTTTGGTACATTGCACTGACAGTCGCATTACCGCTTTTGGCGTTGTTTATACTCGGCCTAGTGTATCTGCAGCAAACCGGTACCCTCTTTGTTTACGTCATTACATGGACGCTGCTGGTTTTACTTGTATTGTTAACACGACGTTTTATCCAGCTTCGCAAAACCAACCACACCAAGAACAACATTGGTCATCGCACAACCGGAGACAACCACGACAACGTACCTACCGACGCACTGCCCAGACTTTCAGCAAAACAGGAATGGAGCCCAAAAGATCACGAAGCATGGGCACACGCCCGCACATTTATAGACACAGAATTATCCAAAAACCCAAGCTGGCATGCCATGAAAGACATGGCTATCGAGCAGCACGCAATGCTTGCAACTCTTTATTTCCCCGGTAACGCCAACGGTTATTTGAGCTTCACCTTACCGGAGTTATTGTTGGTGCTCGAAGAGACCAGCAGCCGCTACCGCCACTTTATAAAATCCAATATACCGTTTGCAGACAGCGTCAAGCTCGCCTCGCTAAATACGGTCTACCAGCATCGTGATACCGCCGAGCGCGGTTATCGTGTTCTGAACGTTGCTATCAGACTTATCAGGCTCAGTAACCCCCTTGCCGCCGTTACCAGCGAAGTCCGGGACCATGTGAGTGGTAAAGTGCTGCGCCACGCCAGTGCAAAGATGCAGTTTGAACTCAAACGCACGCTGTTGGAGGAGCTCGCTCAGGTGGGCATTGATCTCTACAGCGGCCGACTCAAAGTGAATGATGCCGAACTGGCCAGTTACGTGTCTTCAGTGGCGATTGACGACCAACAACGGAGGGCTAAACCGGTAGAAGCACTCAGAGTGGTGTTAATGGGCCAAAGCAATGCCGGCAAATCGTCGCTCGTCAACGCACTGACCCACTCTGACCTTGCCGAGGTTGATCTACTACAAACCACAGACGGGTTAGAGACACACTCGGGTGAGCTGGCAGGTAGCATTGATGTGAATTTTATCGACACACCAGGATGCGACGGTACGCCAGAGCAGCTCGACCTGTGCATTGAGCAGGCAACCTCGGCAGATGTGATTGTTTGGCTTGCCAAAGCCACACAACCCGGGCGTGCTACTGACGTTGCCGTGCTCACCGCCATTAATCAGTACTTTACCGATAACCCTACCCGTCTGCCGCCACCGATACTCTTGGTGGTCACGCACATTGACAGATTGCGTCCAGCCTCTGAATGGCATCCGCCCTATGATCTCTCGGCACCAGAGTCTCCCAAAGCAACCCAAATTGCCGAGGCGGTGTCTGCTATTGAAGCGACCCTGCCAGCAGTGTTTGAGGGCTCTGCTATTGACGTCTCGTTATCCGCTGATCACGACCCCTACAATGTCGACAAACTCAAAGAGCGGCTGGCACTGCTGACCGGGTCTGCCAAAAGCACACATCAAAACCGTCGCAGACTTGAGTTGTCTCACCGAAAACCCACAGCAATATCACGACTCAAGCAGTCAAAAAACCTGGCTTCGCTGATTTCTGAAAAATACCTGAAAAAAAAGCAACACAAAGACCAATAGTGCTGTGCATCCACCGGGATTTAACTGATCTACCGGCACGTGTTCAGCCTGATTATTTTTTGAGCTTTTTACACTCATCCAGGTCGAGCTTCGGAGAATCTGTATCTTCTTCGGTTTTAGCGTCTTCGTCTTTATTGACAGGACTGCAGTCCGCAATATTATAAGATGCCTCTCCGACTTCAGCGCCTTCGGCTGAAGACTGCCCCACAGCACTGAGGGGAGTCAACAGTATCAGGACCAAAGCTAACGACAAAAGGGCTGACGGATACACTGAATTTTTGGGTACATGTGCCATATCACTCTCGCTGTTATGTAATCAGGAAGACGAATCATCACGTTACAAGATATTGGGACGGCAGAGCGCGGCCTTGTAATATTTACGGGCTATCTTTACGGTCAATTCCAGTCGACCCCAAGCAGCCTGATGCGGCTGCTGATCCTTCATCCACTACCTGCGGCAGATCGGTATAATGGGAGTCTGGCAACAATAGTCTGGCTAGCAAATCCAGTGGCAGACCGGCAACATACATGGGCATTGAAGACAACAATTCGGTAGACAGCGCACCTGTCGATATGGCAGCACACGCCAATGACGACACTGAAGCTCTGACCACAATGGTGGCTGATCAGGACGACAACACACAAGCGACGCAGCGAGCAGCACAGCAGGAATCACTGAGAAGTGATATCCGCAAACTACGTCGCATGAACACCTACATTGCACTGATGATGTTTGGCGCTGTCATTTATTTTGCCAAAGATATCATTATGCCCATTGTGCTTGGCCTGCTGATCACTTTGACACTGACACCGGTTGTTCGGCTACTGACCAAAATCAACATACCGCACAAAATTGCGGCAGTTCTGGTTGTTGTTGGCACCAGCGCGGCGCTGGTACTTGGCGTCTACACGTTGAGTGAGCCATTCGGAGATTTGTTCGCGTCACTGCCGGATATCGGTGAGCGCTTGGAGCAAAGAATGGTGCCGTATCAATCGACATTAGACGAACTGTCGCAAGCCTCTGATCAAGTTAAGGGTATTGTTGACGTTGGTGGCAATGAAGAACAGATACAACAGGTTGTGGTCGAAAGGCCCGGTCTGCTAACCACCGCAGCATCCACACTGGCCTCCGGGTTGTCGTCGCTGTTAATTGCGCTCTTGCTGAGCTTGTTTATCCTGTCGTCAGGTACTTTGTTTTACGAAAAAATCGTTGCTGTCATGCCAGCGCTTAGCGGAAAAAAACGGGCGCTGCGGATTGTCTATGATGTCGAAAAAAGTGTGTCGCGATATTTATTGACCATCACACTTATTAATATCGGTCTCGGCATTGTCATCGCTTCATTGCTGGCGCTGGTGGGCACCCCCAACGCATTTCTGTGGGGAACCATCGCGACAATTCTGAACTTCCTGCCGTTTCTCGGCGCAGTAGTCGGGACCGGGCTATTGGCCATTGTGTCACTGGGTGGTACCGAGACCATTGGTATGGCACTGCTACCGCCCGCACTCTACCTGACCTGCACAACACTGGAGGCAAACTTTGTCACACCACTGATTGTTGGCAAACGACTGAGCCTGAACATTGTGGCCGTATTTCTGACCGTTGCTGTCTGGGGCTGGTTATGGGGACTGGCAGGTGCGCTGATGGCAGTGCCTATACTGGTAGTGATTAACGTCTTGTGCGACCACGTGGAGAGCTGGAGCCCGTTCGGACAATTTCTCTCTGGCAGACGACCCAACACTGACCTGTAACCCCTCTACAGCCAACAAACCAACCCGACATTACGCACGCTCTTTTAAGTGCAGTATCTTCCAACCGGGCTCTGGGCTGAAGTCTTTACCTTCGCCGTAAATATGGGTAAACCCTGCATCGTCAATGGCAAACAGTGGCATGCTGATCGATTCAAGCTGCGACTCGGCACTGGTTGCATCATCGAGTGCACTAACCTCGATACTCGCGCCCTGTTGTAAGGCGTCAGCCAACATCTCGTACGTGATGTCTGCAGAAAACAGGCTATTGCTCTCACGCAATGAGGTTGGATCCTTTTTTTCCTCATGCGTTTGCTCGGGGTTTTGCGCCAACGCAAACACCCTGTCAGACCCGAATTGCGACCGAAAATGCACAACAGCCAACGCGTTGGTCTCTGGATTTTGAGTCATGGCCGCCAGCGCACCAATGCCAGCCAACGACAGGTTGTCCTCGGCATGACCTGACGTTGGATTTCCGTGATACACACTCAGCCCCGATTGCCGAGCTTGCGTAATTTTTCGTGCCGACCGATCGGCAACGGTGACTTTCACCTCTTCTTTACGCAGCGCGTTAGCTATTGCCAGCGAGACCGGATTGGCACCAACAACCAAAATGCCATTGGGCGCAAGGTTTGTCACGCCGAGGTAATCACCCACACGCTTGGCGGTCAGACTCTGCAGCACCACCGTGCCGATAATCAGCACAAACGCTAACGGCACCAACAGCTCGGCGCCCGCCACATTGTTGGACTCGAGTTTTATAACAAACAGTGACGAGATAGCTGCGGCTACAATGCCACGCGGTGCAATCCAGCCCAACAGCGCTTTTTCCTGCCAACTCCACCCTGACCCCAGTGTGCACACCCACACGCTCAAGGGCCGGATCACACATTGCACAAGGATCAAAAACAGGACAATGCCCCACCCTAACTGCGCGACGGCATCCAGTTGCAGTCTGGCTGCCAACAGAATAAACAACACTGAAATCAAAACCACGGTGACGTGTTTTTTGAACAATATGAGTTCGTCGATACGCAGTTTTTTCTCGTTGGCCAACCAAGCACCCATAATGGTGACAGCCAACAAACCGGACTCGTGCTGAAAGCTCTCGGCTATCGCAAACACCACCACAACGCCCATGAGCGTCAGTGATTCTTTGAGGTAGTCGGGTATGAGGTACTTACCAATCGCCAACGCCAGACATTTTCCGCCGATACAGCCCAGCACCAGACCCATAACCACAAGCTTGACCAGCACCCACATAACCTCACCGGTAGCACCGCCACCGGAGGACTCAACGATATATTCAAACACGAGTATCGCGAGAAAAGCGCCAATCGGGTCGACCAAAATGCCCTCCCAATGCAGCACATTTTCTATTTTTTCGCTGGGTCTGACCGTGCGTAACAATGGCTTGATCACAGTCGGACCAGTCACGACGCCAATGGCACCAAAGAGGCAAGCCAGCGGCCATTCAAACCCGAACAGGTAATGCGCACAGACGCTCATTAGCGCCCATGTAATGACAACACCTAACGTCAACAAATTTCGGACAATGGCACCGTGACCACGAATATGACTGACGTTCAGTGTCAGGCCACCCTCAAACAGAATGATAGCCACTGCGATCGACACAAACGGAAACAACAAATCACCGAACAGTGCATCTGAATCGAGAACCCCACTAACGGGTCCGAGCGCAATACCGGCCAGCAGCAGAAACAAAATAGATGGCAGCCGGAGCTTCCATGCCGACCATTGCGCAACAGCGCAGACACCGGCAATAATTGCCAACAAATAGATTGGATTGGTTGTGACCAAAAAACACCTGATTTTTGACAGATCAAACGTTTACTCTACAGCAGTTTTTCAGGCGCTGCGACCTGCAACAGGTATGGCAGATGCAGCGCTCCTGAATCGCGACTCTTTGAGTTTACGGTATGATAGGAAATGACAAATTGACCGTATAAGCCAACGCGTGGCATCAGTGGCGGCCGTTACGAGGTTGTAGTTTTTACAACGAATCAAGGCAAAGCCATGTTGACCGGTCCATATCTGAAATACTTATCATACTTACCAGCTGACATCAGGACATCAAAATGGGATACGAAGTAGGCGGATTCATCGGGGTGATTATCTTTATCCTGGATATCCTTGCCATTATAAAAGTCGCTCAGAGTAACGCCAGCACCCTGGCCAAATTTATCTGGGTTGCGGTCATCCTCCTGTTACCGGTGCTGGGGTTGATTATTTGGTATGTGGCAGGACCAAAGCCCTGACTATGCGTTTTATTCAGGCCTTTAGAACCTGCCTGTTAGTCACACTGCTGAGCGTTGCCTGTGTCGCGGTCGGCCAAAGCGACGCGCTATCTGATCTAATCACTGGCGGCGACGCCAGTAGCGAGCCCGGCAGCAACGAGAATGCCGGTTCCGCCGAAATAGAGCTACAAACCACACCGGCGCAAGATCGCGACATCCGGCAACGTATTGGCAGTATTTTCTCCGAGCTGGAAGATCTGGGTGATGTACAGATCAGCGTCAGCAATAGTGTGGTGACACTCTCGGGGCAAACACCTGACGCCGAGGCAATATCTCAGGCTGACACACTCGCCTCACAGGTTGAGGGTGTGGTGGAAGTTGTGAATGAGCTCACCGTCATAAACGACGTTGGCTACCGCATTGACTCTACCGTTAACCGGCTCGCCGACACCACCCAGTCGTTCCTTGTATCACTGCCCATGCTTGTACTTGCTGTCGCAAGCATCGCGCTATTCTGGTTTTTGGGCAAATTGCTCAGCAAAAAAACATCGCTCTTCATGCGTGTGGCACCCAATCTCTTTATTGCCGAGCTGCTGGGCAATATCTGCTGGGTACTGATCACCTTTTTGGGTGTGTTCATCGGTCTGAGTCTGCTCGATGCTACATCCCTTATCGGCACGGTACTGGGGGCAGCTGGCATTATCGGTCTTGCCGTGGGTTTTGCGGTGCGCGACACGGTAGAGAATTACATCTCGAGTATTCTGTTAAGTTTGCGAAACCCTTTTCTGGCAAGAGATTACGTTGCCATTGGCGACATCGAAGGTAGTGTTGCCCGACTGACCTCCAGAGCTACCATTCTTATTTCTGCTGAAGGCAATCACATACGCATACCCAACGCCACAGTCTTTAAGTCAACAATCACCAACTACACCCGAAACCCCCAACGCAGATTCGAATTTGTTGTTGGCATAGACTCCGAGGTAGAGCTCTCATATGCGCAATGCCTTGCACTCGACACACTAAAAACGGTGCCAGGTGTGTTGGATGACCCAGCCGGATCGGTACTGATTGACAAACTGGGCGACTCAAACGTTACGCTGACAATTCGAGCGTGGATCAATCAGCGCACACACGACCTGTTAAAGGTTCGCAGCGAAGCCATCCGATTGGTAAAGCAGTCTTTTGACGATGCCGGTATCGTCATGCCAGAGCCTATTTACCGCGTGGTGATCTCAGACGGTAAATCAGTGACCTCCTCCATCGCAACACCCACGGAGTCCGATAGCAATAGCGCTCTCGCGGGTTCCAAACGGCAATCTGTCAACACAGAAACTCAGGATACCGCCGCCGACAGCTCCGTCGATGAAACACTGGACGCCGAAATCAGAAAGTCCGGTGAGGATAATCTGCTGACCGGCTCGGCACCCCATGAATAGTATTAGTCTCATTGGCGAGCGCGCTCGATCGCTATTGGATTACCTGCAAACAGCGTTCTGGATCATACCCGCCTGTCTGCTGGTCTTTGCAGGCGTTTTGGCCTGCATCACCCTGTGGCTGGATTTAACGTTGTTGTCCGGTATTGATATTGGCCAACTTGACTGGATGAATGCATCTGATTTGCAAGGCGTTCGGTCGCTGCTGACAGCAACAGCTGCAGCTATTCTCGGGGTGGCCGGTGTGTCATTTTCAATTACCATTGCGTCTCTGACACTCGCATCGCAACAGTTTGGACCGAGACTCATCCGCAATTTTATGCAAGACCGGTTTATACAAACGGTTTTAGGGGTCTTTGTCGCTACATTTTTTTATTGTATGTTGAGCGTTCAGCTCAGCAGTGTGATTGCAGACGATGCTTACTCGCCGTTGTCGACGCTGCTGGTGGTTTTGGTGCTAACCGTGATTAACCTGCTGTTGCTGGTGTTCTTCATTCATCACATTTGTATGGCCATTCAAGCCGATACCGTCATCAGTGATGTTGCCGAAGAAATGAAGCTTCGTGCAGACACGCTGTTCTCTACTGCACTGGAAGATGCGGGCACGGATACGAGTGCAGGCGCGGAAGATCTTGGCGCAACTACCGCCCTCAAACAGACATTCGATGAGAATGGGCAAATTATTGAATCAACCGTTGACGGGTACATACGTGCCATCGACTACGCGGCACTGATGCAGTACGCAACAGATCACAACTGCCAAATACGTCTGATGGCAAGAGCCGGTGACTACATCATGACCCGATCTGTCATCGCCCAGCTGCTCGGCAAGGACATCGACGAAAATGACACACCGTGCATCAACGAACAAATTGTTGTAGGCCAAAGCCGAAGCCCACAACAGGACCTTGAGTATTCTATACGTCAGTTGGTCGAAGTTGCGTTACGCGCCCTGTCTCCTGGCATCAATGACCCTTTCACAGCGATGAGTTGCATTGATCGACTGGGCACCCTCGTTAATTTGATCTCTACACGCGCGCTCCCCTCAGCAGCGTGTGCCGATGATGACGGCAAGATACGACTGCTGATCGACACAACGTCCTTTGAGGGCATTGTCGAATCAGCGTTTAACCAAATACGCCAAGGGGCTATCGGGCACGTAGACGTCACCATACGCCTGTTGGATGTGATTCACGATGTCGCCAAGCTCGTACAAACAAGCGCACAAGGCACGGCCCTGCTGCACCAGGCGAAACTGATCAGCGCTGGCGTTGAATTTACCGACACCCTCAAACACGACGAAGATGCGATCAGCGAGCGTTTTGATGCACTGCAACAGACGCTTGCATCGCGGTTTGAGTGATGCGCTAACGGTTAACCGAATTCGACAGCGCAAACAATCGCCAAACACAGATTAACGCATAAGACAGAGCCTGCTTTATTAATGAACCGTTCAGTGTCACAGACCAGGTATGCACTGAGTGGCAAGACAGGCTCCCAAACCTCAAGAGGACTGGCATGACAGACGCAACCACTGACATCAATGGTGGCATCGACGGCGCAATTGATACCGTTGATGAAGTCACTTTAACCGTCTGGCAAACGGTTATGGGTATGTGGAACAGTTTCCTGGAACATACACCGTATATTTTCGCGGGTGTCGTCGTATTGTGCCTCACATGGTTCGCCAGCTACCTGGTGCATCGCTTGGGCAACCGCCTGTTGGGGTATTGGCACAAACGGGAATCACTGAAAGAACTGATCTTACGATTGATCAGCATTTTAATCTGGGTGCTCGGATTACTCCTGACCGCCATCGTTATCTTTCCGGGACTCACACCGTCCAAAGCGCTGGGCGGACTGGGTTTGGTCTCGATTGCCGTCGGTCTTGCTTTTAAAGACATCTTTGAAAACTTTTTTGCGGGCATTCTGATTCTGTGGCGCTTCCCGTTTGAAAAAGGCGACTTTATCGAATGCGAGGACGTGTTTGGCCGTGTGGAACAGGTTTGGGTGCGTATGAGTTACATTCGCGAAACCTCCGGAGAACTGGTCGTGGTGCCCAATTCATTTTTGTTTAAAAACCCGGTCCGCATTCTTACCGATCAAGATCAACGCCGGGTTACCATCATGGTTGGAGTCGCCTACGGTGAAAATCTTGGAGAGGCTGTGACACTAATCGAGAAAACCGTAAAGACCTGCCCCAGTATTGTCAGCGACAAGCCAGTGCAAATTTTCCCTCAGGCGTTTGGCTCCAGTAGCATGGACATCGAGGTCACGTGGTGGACCGGTGCTAAACCTGTGGATATCAGACAGTCACGTGGTGAAGTGGTCGAGGCGATTAAACAGGCACTGGATGATGCAAACATCGAGATACCATTTCCGTATCGCACAATGACATTTGCCGAACCGCTGGAGATCAAATCGTTGCCATCGCAGTCTATTGCCAGCGGTTAATAGAGTGTCGAATACCGCAACACCAGCAGGACATTTGAGAATTTCTCAACCGGTAAGAGTGTTTGGCGAGCATCATTTACCGATAGGATTTAGTAACCTTGACAGTGGCACAATATAATCTGCATAGTTGCCGCATCTCATTAAAAACCCTACTTATACACACCAAGGAGCAAAACCATGAGCACAAAAACAGCGAGCACCGCACCATCAGTCACAGAAAAAGCGGCCGATATCGCGCATGATGCAATCAGCGACGCTGAAGACAAAATTCGCGATGTTGAACTCAAAGCACGCGCTACTGCAGAACAGGCACAGGAAAAAGCCGACCTGTTAACCCAAGAGGCAAAAGAGATGGCATCCAGCAAACTCAGTGAAGTTGAAGATTATGTCAGAGAGAAACCACTGCAAGCTGCCGGTATTGCATTCGCCGCAGGTATTTTAACTGCTGTACTACTCAGGAAATAGCGGTATTGCCTCGTGCTACCTTCAGACAATAACCGACGTTCTGAAAGCGCCTCACTCAACAGGCCCAGAATTGATAATACCGGAACTGACAATACCAGAACCGGCAAAACCAGCACTGATGAACTCGGGGCTGGCATTTCACAGACAGATGCAACCAATGCCGCCAAAGCACAGGCGGCGTCATTGTCTGACTTTAATATCGCCGCTCTGTTTAAAAACTGGGCCAGAAGCTACAAAGACCTCACCAGCACCACGATCAAACTCATTTTGGCAGACACCAAACTCGCTGCCATTAGCCTGACTGAAATCATTGCGTTAGCGATTTTGGCAAGTTTTGCAGCGCTCGGAATTTGGGCGTCACTGTTGGCATTACTGGCAATGGGATTACTGGCATTGGGTCTGCCACTGGCAGCAATATTCGGCCTGTTCTTTATTGCGCATATCGGTCTGTTGGCGGTGTTGCTGTGGCGTGCAAAATCCACCACCAGCGGACTCAACTTTTCTGCTACCCATGAAATTCTGACAGTCAAAAACACGGAAAACCATCATGGCAATCACGACAGTCTCTAAACAAAAGCAGGTCGTTCATGAACTGCTGGCAGAGGTGAAAGCCCAGTCAGCAACTACCGTGGCCAAAAGGCGCGCGCTGACTGACAAACGAAAAGCGATACTGGGTCGGCCCACCGTCATGATTTGGGCGTATGCCGCTGGCGCCTATGTCGGGTTGCGAAGCACACGAAAAAAATCACCAGAGTTGTCTGCTGCCAGAGCCGAGGGTGTCTCGATGTTAAGCCTTATGAATACCGGCCTTGCTTTATGGGCAGTACTCAAGCGTGTGGACCGACTCAATCAGTCCAACGCCAAAATTGACCTCGACAGCACGCCTGAAGAAAAAAAGCCCGAGCCCCTATAGCCTATCAATTGTGTACACTGGATTCGTGCGCAGATGCCACACAGCATGGATGCAATACATACGCAAATCGGCAACCTGCCACTGGACAATAGGCTAGCGTCTGTCGTGTAGATATTGCAATACCGACCCTCCTTTTTACATTATTGGCTTGTCGCACATAGCACATCACTCCGACAACACTTACACTTTGACAACACTATTCATGGTCTTCGTGGAGGCGAGTCAATGTTGAGTTATGCCATTGTGTTTTTTGTCATTGCTATTATTGCCGGTATATTAGGGTTTGGCGGTATCGCAGGTTCAGCGTCAGCCATTGCGCAAATTCTCTTTATTATTTTTCTGGTGCTAGCCGTCGTATCATTCTTTAGAGGCAGAGGTAAATCGGTATGAATTGGGATCAAGTAGCGGGCAACTGGAAACAGTTCACCGGTAAGGTGCAAGAAAAATGGGGCGATCTGTCCAATGATGATCTGGAGGCCATTGACGGCAACCGTGAACAGCTCGAAGGAAAAATACAGGAGCTGTACGGCAAATCGAAAGAAGAGGCAAAAGAAGAGGTAAACGCTTTACTGCAAGAATGGAAATCGTCAGACGATCAGTCCTAACCTGCTTTAAGCGTGTGCCACTCTTTTTTCCAGATACGGCGATGAAACAGGGGGAACTTAACCAGTTCCTCCGCCAAGAATAACGCAAAAACCCACGTCACTGACAGGTCGAATACCAGTATCGCGACTGCGGTGACAGGCACCATAAAGAGCCAGTTAGCGATCAAATGAATATTCATGGATGACTTGGTATCACCGGCGGCACGCAACACATTACCGCAAATAGCATTGGAAACCCGAGGAAACGGCAGCAGCAACAAAACCGGCAAAAAGCTCAACAATGCCAGACGGGTTTCCTCTGCAAGGTCTGCGTATATCCATTGCGTGGAGATAATAATCACCGCATACACCATTGCAACACCGCCTGCGGCGACAAACGCCCAACGCCATGCACGACTTAAAAATTCGTCGAGTGCCTCAACCGATAATGACTTACCCAGCAGTTGGGCAACAATAATGCCCGTAGCCTGTGTCCAGGTATAGCTCAGCTGTCCGGCAAACCGGATCCACGGCGTCACGAGTGTCATGGCCGCAAACTGAAATACCGACAAGTTGGCATAGATAGCCATACAAGCCTGGTTCGCCATCGTCATACTGACAAAAGTAGCTGCAATGGGCCACGAAAAATGAAACTGATGAACCACTGACGCTCTGAGGGTTCCCTGCATCCAACCCGACTCGTTCAGTAACAGCGCATGCGTCCGGTAAAACATCATGGCTAAATAGAACAACCTAAGCAGCGCGCCCAACGCTGACCCGATGGCCGCACCAACCAGACCCATCTCGGGAAATCCGTACAAACCAAAGATCAGCACAATACTCGAGCCAATGTTCACAGGCGCAGAAATCATAAAGCTATAGAATGCTAACCGAGTCCTGCCACAGCCATTAAAGTGACTGGTAAAAGCACCACTTAGCGCTTCAAACAACAGCGCAAAACAAAACGCCCATAGATAACCTGCCGCGCCATCCGCGATTGCCGGAGAGTGCGCCATCAGATCGAGTAAAGGTTTTCCGGTGAATATAATAATAATGATGCCTGAGACGACCAGCAGCAGATTAATGATCATGCCACAGTAAAAAGCGGTTTTGAGTTGCAGCGGATCACCGGTCCCAAAGGCCTGCGCTACCTTGATTTGCATCGCGTTTGCAAACGCAAATGAAATACCGAGCACCATGCCGGAAATAACTGTTGCGATACCAATCGCCGCCACCGCCTCCTCGCCCAGTGATGACACCAGATACAGGTCAATGATGACGATGGAGAACATCATCGCTGCACGTAACGCCATAGGCCACGCCATCGTAAAAATAGCGGCGGTTGTCGGTGTTTGATGGGAAATCAGGTCAGTAATTCCAGAGTGTTCCGTCACGCAGACGGACGATAGGATGACTGCCCGGTTGGTAGCTGTAACGCTTGGCCTCGTTTTCATCGAAATCGACACCCAAACCGGGCGCGTCACTTATATAGTGCAAACCACCTGCTACACGATGTTGTGACGGGAACAACGCATCACACTCAGGTGTGTTTAGCGTCAGGTACTCTTGAATACCAAAGTTGGGTGCCCACACGTTCAAGTGTGCTTGTGCAGCCATGCACAGGGGCGAATGACTGGGCGCACCATGAAAGCCGGTGCGCACGTGATGCAAGGCTGCCAGATCCACTATCCGTTTCACGGGTGTTATACCTCCGGCA
Organism: uncultured Granulosicoccaceae bacterium; assembly: GCA_937923745.1. Taxonomy (GTDB): domain Bacteria; phylum Pseudomonadota; class Gammaproteobacteria; order Granulosicoccales; family Granulosicoccaceae; genus CALDUO01. The sequence goes on along the minus strand of CALDUO010000005.1, from coordinate 15,084 downwards.
TAGGTCACTGCAACACGTATAAAATCGATCAACTCATTTTCAATGAGCTCCTTGCAGTCCCAGATAGAATTGAACACTTCACCAATCGCTATCGGTACCGTGGAATGCTGACGTAAAAGCTTCAGCGCATTCTGGTCTTCTGCCGGTGTTGGGTCCTCTAACCAAAACAACTTGACTGGCTCAACAGACTTTGCAAATTCGGCGGCCTCTCGCGGTAACAGTCGGTGATGCACGTCGTGCAACAATTTGAGTTCAGGGCCAAAGTGCTCACGGATACGCATCAACGCATCAGGCATGTACCGCATGTATAGGTCGGTATCCCAAATTTCCTCCCTTGGGTGTATGCCACTAAAGTCAGTGATGTACTGGCGATTGCTGTCACCCTGACTGTCGACACCATAGCCGGTTGTTGGCATACCCGGAATGCCACACTGCACCCGCACAGCGGAGTAACCCTGCTCACGGTAAAAGTCGATAGAGTCCATCAGGGAATTGAGGTCTGGACCGGTGGCGTGCGCATACAACAACGCTGCCTCCCGGCTTTTACCACCCAGCAATTGATACAGCGGCAGGTTGGCGAGTTTTGCTTTGATGTCCCACAAGGCCATATCGACAGCGCCCAACGCTGCCATAGCGATAGGGCCACGCCTGAAATAGGCACCGCGATAAAAATACTGCCAAATATCCTCGCTGTTGCGCGGGTCGCGACCAATCAGATTGGGAATGAGGTAGTCGTTCAGATAGGCTGCCGGCAGCGTTTCGCGGTTGTTCAGGGTTGCATCGCCAAGACCGTAGATGCCTTGGTCGGTCATCAGTTTGAGCGTGACGTAATTTTTGCCGGGCCCACCGACAAATACGTTGGCCTCGGTTATTTTCATAAGACAACCGGTTTACGAGTCAGTGATGGAATGATCACGCCTTACCCTGGATGTCCTCCGGGTATGCATCGGGCTCTTCGTCAATCGGCTCAAAGTAATCAGCCCGAGCCTCGACGATGAGCGCAATGGTTTTATCGAGCCGACCCAAATGCAATACGCCTGCATCGACCGCTTGTTCGACGTCACCGGCGATAACCGCCTTTGCGATTTGCTCATGGTCTTTCACTAACTGCGGCATTCTCTGCTCTTTGGACAAGCTCAGCATACACAGCCTGTCGACCTTTGCTTTTTCGGCAGAGATAGCATCAAACGCAAAATCGACACCGGCGATATGACACAGTAGTTTGTGAAATTGATAATCGAGCGTGGTGAATTCGGCATAATCGCTGTTGTCGCTGGCAATGCGCTGAAGCGCAAGACCTGCCTCCAACGCTGCCGCGTGAGATTCGTTGCAGTGACGAGCCGCTCGGCGCAATACTTCAGTTTCGATAGCAGACCTGACAAACCGGGCCTTATTAATCTCGTACAACGAAAACCGCTTGACCTCGGTGGCACGCTGCGGCCGAATTTTCAGCAGTTCAATGTTTTCCAGACGGCTGAACGCGTCTCTGACCGGCTGCCTGGAAACCCCAAAACGGTCGGCAATTTCAGCTTCCGAGATTTTGTCTCCGGGGCGAAGACGGAACGTGCGGATCTCTTCCTGCAGGTGATCGAATATTGTTTCAACGCTGGTTCTTCGGTCACGAGAGCGTGTCGCCGTCGCCATGTGAAAGTCCTCCGATCACGTAGAAAATGGTGCTGGTATTCTAGAATTTCTACTAGTATACTAGAAAATTGTTGTACAGTACCGCCTAATTACCACGACTGTGTCCAACTACCATGACCACAAGCGGGAGATTCGATGACCGGCGTTCGTCTTGAAGGTATCGTCAAAGCCTATGGCCGCATTCAAGTGGTTCATGGCATTGATCTGAACGTCGAAGAGAAAGAGTTTGTCGTTCTCGTGGGCCCGTCTGGTTGTGGCAAATCAACCACGCTGCGCATGATCGCAGGCCTCGAAGAAATCACCGACGGCACTCTGCATATACACGAGCGCCTGTGTAACCGCGTCGCACCCAAAGATCGCGATGTTGCCATGGTGTTTCAAAACTACGCACTGTATCCACACCTCAACGTTGCAGATAATATCGCGTTTGGTTTGCGTATCCGAAAAACACCGAAAGCCGAAATCGCCAAATCAGTCAGCGACGTTGCCGAAATTCTGGGCCTGACCGAATACCTCGACAGACGCCCGGCCGACCTTTCCGGTGGCCAGCGCCAACGCGTTGCGATGGGCCGCGCCATTGTCAGGCACCCAAAAGTGTTTCTGTTCGATGAGCCGTTATCCAACCTTGACGCCAAACTCAGAACCCAAATGCGTGCTGAAATAAAGCGTTTGCACAAACGACTCGACGTCACGTCAGTGTATGTCACACACGATCAGGTCGAGGCTATGACCCTCGCAGATCGTATTGTTGTAATGAACAAAGGTATCATCGAGCAGATTGGCACCCCGATGGATCTTTTTATGAATCCGGCCAATACGTTCGTGGCAAGTTTTATCGGTTCTCCACCCATGAACCAAATGCCGGCCACCATCACCCGCTCGCCTGATGGCTATCGCGCCCTGATCGACCAAGTAAGCGTGCCATTACACAATTCACTGAGTGTAAGCGAAGGCCAAGACGTGATTGTTGGTATTCGCCCGGAGCATTTTTCGCTCAAAAACGACGGTGGGCTGCCAGCCATTCCACTGTCACTCGATCTTGTCGAAACCCTTGGCTCTGAAGCCTTACTACACGCCACAGTCGACAACCAATCAGTCATCGTCAAAACCGATACCAACGGTGATATCAGCCAGTTATCTAACGTCGACACCGTCTACGTACCACCGGAAAAAGTAAAGATCTTTGATGCCGGCACCGGGAAAGTCATTTCATGACAGCAAAGTCCGTGGGCAATGCTGCCAATAACACCGCTAGCGGAACACCCGACGGAACGGTTGAGTACGCAGCCCCTGCACTGACACTGGGTGACAAGCTGAGCCGGGCAGTTGATCACTTTCGAAACGAATGGCAGCTCTACGTAATGCTGGCACCTGCGGTCATCTGGTGCATCGTATTTTTGTACAAACCCATGTACGGCCTGCAAATAGCCTTTAAAGACTACTCTATTTTTCGTGGCGTGGCGGCCAGCCCGTGGATTGGGCTGGAGCACTTTGAGACACTGTTCGGTAACGACCAGTTTATAAGAGCCGTCTTTAACACCATCAAAATCAGTGCACTGAATTTGCTCTTTGGCTTTCCGGCGCCCATTATTTTGGCGCTCATGTTTAATGAAGTGCTGCACGCCGGATACAAACGCTTTGCCCAAACCATTGTGTATCTGCCGCACTTTATCTCAACGGTTATCATTGCCGGCATCGTCATCACCGCATTTTCACCCACTGCCGGTATCGTCAATACCATACTGGGCTGGTTCGGTGCAGACTCCATCTACTTCCTGACCAAACCCGAATGGTTCCGCCCCATATTCGTAGGCACCGGTATTTGGCAGGAAGCAGGTTTTGGCTCTATTGTGTTTTTGGCCGCCATTGCAGGTGTTAACCCGTCACTGTATGAAAGTGCGGTGGTCGATGGTGCCAGCCGCTGGCAAATGATGTGGAAAATCACCATTCCGTCCATACTGCCTACCATCATTATCATGCTGATCATTCGCATCGGTAACATCATGGAAGTATCTTTCGAACTGATCATTCTGTTGTATCAACCCGCCACCTACTCCACCGCCGACGTCGTCAATACGTTCGTCTATCGGCAGGGTTTGCAAAGCGGGCAATACGATATGGCAGCAGCCGCAGGTCTCTTTAATGCCGCCGTCGCTTTTGTGCTGGTAGTGGCTGCTAATTCATTGTCGCGACGTTATTCGCGCACGTCACTGTGGTAACGATACGATGGCAATGACCATGAACCTGTATTCACGTGGCGATAAAATATTCGCTATCGCCACTTCGGTGCTGATCGGTATGTTTACCGCAGCCACCCTGTACCCGTTTATCTACATCACGGCAGTCTCGTTCAGTTCGGGATTCGCCGCCAGCGCCGGTAAAGTCATTCTGACACCCATTGACGCAACGCTCGCGGCGTACAAGCATGTACTGACCGATCCAAAGTTTTGGGTGTCTTACCGCAATACGTTTATCTACACCGTGGGCGGTACGCTGATGAGCCTTGCGTTTATCATACCCGGCGCCTATGCGTTGTCCCGGCCCCAACTCTACGGGCGCAGATTCTGGAACCTCTTTATTGCCTTTACCATGTGGTTTAATGCAGGCCTTATTCCTTTCTTTTTAAATATGCGCGACCTTGGGCTGCTCGACAGCTACTTCGGTATTATGATTGGGTTTGCGGTCAACGCATTTAACCTCATCTTGCTCCGAAATTTCTTTGAGGCTATTCCGTCCAGCTTTCAGGAAGCCGCCCGCATGGATGGCGCTAACGACTTTCAGGTGTTGTGGAAGGTCTATGTACCCTTGGCCAAGCCTGCCATTGCGACTATAACGCTGTTCTGTATTGTGTCGCGCTGGAACGGCTTTTTCTGGGCCATGGTATTGCTGCAAAGCGAAGAGAAAATACCGCTGCAGGTTTATCTGCGCCATACCATTGCAAATTTATCCGATGATCAGGAATTCACTGCTACCCTGTTGAATCAACCCTATAGCGTTGAGACCGTCACCGCGGCTATTATTGTCTGTGCCATTATTCCGGTATTGATCGTCTACCCGTTTATACAAAAGTATTTTGAAAAAGGGATTCTCCTTGGTGGTGTCAAGGAGTAAGCCCTCTTGTTTTAAGCTGCACCACACTGAAATTTCCACCCGGAGGAAACTATGAAACTTCACTATGCATTAACTGCAGCACTGGTCAGTGCTGTATTAACATCACCGGCCTATGCGGCTGATGAAGACTATACAATAGTCGACGAGCCACTGGAGCTGACCATCCAGATGAACCACGCCCGCTACCCGGTCTACAAAGAAGACTGGCCGGTAGAACAGGAAGCCCGTAAGCTCACCAACATCCACCTGCAAGACGTCACCATCGGTGCCAACATGCGTACCGATGAAAATTCAGGACGTACCGAAGCACTAAACCTGATGCTCGCTGGCGGCAAAATTCCCGATATCGTCGGTTCCAGCCGACTCAAGGATTTTGTTAACCAGTACGGCCCGGAAGGTGCGTTTCTGCCCCTCAATGATCTCATTGAAGAGCACGCGCCCAACCTGAAAAAGTATTTCGACGAACGCCCTGAAATTCAAGCGGCTATTTCTGCGGCTGACGGCAACATGTATTACATTCCGTATCTGCCTGACGGTAAATATGGTCGCGCCTACTTTATTCGTTATGACTGGCTCGACGCTCTGGGCTTGGAAGTACCTCAGACCGTTGACGAGTTCGAAGCCGCTCTGCGTGCGTTTAAAACCCAAGACCCGAACGGTAATGGCGAAGCAGACGAAGTGCCTTACTTTGCACGTCAGTGGCCTGAGCTCATCCGACTCGTTACGCTGTGGGACGGAAGGTCTTCCGGTTCTGACACCTACCACGACTTCTATGTTGATAACGGCGAAATCAAGCACCCCTATGCTGGTGAGGGTTATCGTGAAGGTATCAAAAACCTTGCACGCTGGTATGAAGAAGGTCTGATCGATGCCGAAATCTTCACACGCGGCAGCTCTTCACGTGAATTCCTGCTCTCTGAAAACCTCGGCGGCGCCACACATGATTGGTTCGCATCCACTTCCGGTTACAACCGCCTGTCATCTGAAATTGAAGGCTTTGAGTTCAAGGCATTGGCACCACCTGCGTCTATTTCAGGCAAGCGTATCGAAGAGCACCGTCGTATACCGATTAAACCCGATGGCTGGGCGATTGGCGGTACCAACAAGCACCCCATCGAAACCATCAAGTACTTTGACTTCTGGTTTACTGAAAAAGGCCGGCGTCTGGCTAACTTCGGTGCCGAAGGCATACAGTACGACATGATCGATGGTGAGCCTATCTTCAAAGACTCTGTACTTAACAGCGACGAGCCAGTCAATGCACAACTTTGGGCAGTTGGTTCACAACTACAGGCCCGCGGATTTTTCCAGGACTACAACTATGAAAAGCAGTGGTCCAATGAGTTTGCACTGGAAGGTATTGCGCTGTACGACGAGGGCGATTATCTGATTGACCAGTTCCTCGGCGTGGCATTTAATGCCGACGAACAGCGTGTTTATGACCGTTATTGGGGTTCTATCCGAGACTACATGCTTGAACGCCAGCAGTCTTGGGTATTGGGTAACGGTGACGTTGTTGCTGACTGGGATGACTACATGGCACAACTTGAAAAACTGGGTTTGAGTGACGTACTTGAAGTCATGAACTCAGCGTACAAACGCCAGTACGGTCAATAACAGTACACCTAAGGCAGTAACAAAGGAGGTGGTGTATGTTCACTGCCTCCTTTTCTCGTAACCTGTTTTAAACCCCGGGTTAAATCCGGCCTGCAACAGCCGGACTTTTATTAGAGGTGATTTATGTCCTGTGAATCACCTCTAATGAATGACTCCCCCGATCGATTCACCTGTTGAGTGAAGTACTGCGCGCTGCCTGCGGGCCAAGCGTCGTGGCTATCGGTCCACCTGTCGGGGCAGCCGCCTGATCGACCCGCGTTATAAAACCACACGCAATAGCGACGCGACAGATCAATTTTGAGACACCTCCTGTAAAGGGTAAAACGAGGATGCTTCGGGCATGATAGAACTTGACGAACCACGGGCCGGTCGGCTGACCATCGGTTACGCACCCGATAGCGACAGTACAGTGGTTGAGAATCCGCCACGGTTTACTTGGTTACCCGACATCGAAGACAGCACACTCTATACAGTTCGGGTGACAGCAAGTGATACCGGTGCATCAGCAGAGCAACAGGTTTACACCAAGATACCGCTGAACTTCTTCACACCCGACAACACCTTCGCACCCGGCACCTATCACTGGTCTTACGCCATTTGCGATGCAAAAACCGGAGAGCCGACCACGCAGTGGAGTACAGAGCGAACGTTCGAAATAACGCCTGACCTGCCTGACACCCCACTTCCGCCACGTGGTGCTCGCTTTAAAGACGCCACACGATCGCATCCACGCTTGTGGATGACACAAGATGGCTTGTCACACTTTCGAGACGAGATCAGCGCTGACACCAACAAATACACTTGGTCTACTTTTTTTCAGCACTCTGTGTTGCCATGGATGGATCGCGACATCATGACAGAACCCGCCGGTTACCCCGACCACAAACGGGTAGCGAACGTCTGGCGACAAACCTACATTGACTGCCAGGAACTGCTCTATGCCATTCGTCATCTTGCCGTTGGCGGTGTCGTCACTGAAAACGCAGACATGATCAGCAAAGCAAAAGCGTGGCTGTTGGCAGCTGCTGCGTGGAACCCGACAGGCACAACCTCACGTGCCTACACCGACGAATGGGCCTTCCGCGTTAATCTCGCCTTAGCATGGGGTTACGACTGGTTACACGACGAACTGACTGAAGACGAGCAAGCGGTTGTGCGAACAGCGCTTCTGGAACGTACACGCGAGACAGCCAACCACATTATCAACAACGCAAAGATTCAGCTGTTCCCCTATGACAGTCATGCGGTCCGAGCTGTATCGGCCGTATTAATCCCATCCTCTATCGCACTACTCGATGACGCACCGGAGGCCGAAGGTTGGTTGCACTATTCGGTTGAATTCATGTTTACCGTTTATTCGCCCTGGGGCGACTACGAGGGAGGATGGGCCGAAGGGCCTCACTACTGGATGACCGGTATGGCGTATCTGATAGATGCTGCCAATTTACTGAAAGGGTATTCCGGTATTGACCTCTACCAACGTCCGTTTTTTCAAAAAACCGGTGATTTTCCGTTGTACACCAAAGCACCCAACACCCGCAGAGCCACATTTGGTGATGATGCCACGATGGGCGATTTACCCGCGGTTAAAATTGGCTATAACCTGCGGCAGTTTGCAGGGGTCTCCGGCAAGGGAGAGTATCGTTGGTATTACGATGAAATTCTGAAAACCAACCCGGGTACAGAGGGTGCTTTTTACAATTGGGGCTGGTGGGACTTTCGGTTTGACGAGCTTGTGTATCAAACCGATTTTCCGGATGTAGCGGCGGAACCCCCTCAAGATGGTATGCGCCACTTCCGTGATACCGGTTGGGTTGCGATACAACGGTCGATGGCAGACCCTGACAACCACATCCAGTTTGTGATGAAGTCATCGCCGTTCGGCTCTGTCAGTCACAGCCACGGGGACCAGAACGCCTTTTGTCTGGCAGCCTATGGTGAAGATCTGGCTATTCAGTCGGGTTATTATGTCGCCTTTAATAGCACCATGCATCAAAACTGGCGTCGTCAAACCCGATCTAAAAATGCTATTTTAATTAATGGTCAAGGGCAGTACGCCGGTCGTGACAAAGCGCAGGCCATGAGCTCTACCGGCCATATCGTAACCGCTGAGCATCGCGGCGATCACTACTATATTCGCGGTGATGCCACTGCAGCTTATCAGTCTCTGTCACCCGAGGTCACCTCGGTTCAGCGTGACGTCTACTTCGTTAACAACGAGTACTTTGTCTTTGTTGACAGCATTGACGCCAGTGCGCCAGTGAGCATTGACTGGCGGCTGCATGCCAACGCCCCCATGAACCTCGGTGACACAACCTTTCGTTATACCGGCGAACGCGCCGGGTTTTATGGGCAGTTTTTATGGTCAGAATCTGGTGCTGCATCTATCACCCAAGCGACCGAGTTCACCGATGTTGACCCCTCTGAAATTGAAGGGCTTCCTGTCAGTACCTGCATGACGGCAAGCTTTCCGGCTGCCATTCGTCACCGCATCGTGACGCTGCTGGTGCCTTACCCGCTTCGCGAAAAGCGACGCATTTATTCCTTTCTTGATGACCAGGGTTACGATTGCGATCTGTATTTTACCGATGCCGATGATCGTACCTTTAAGGTTGTTGTCCCAAAAACATTCGACGTAGCCGGAAAAACCGACTAGTCACGAACTGGAGAAACCAACATGAAACTATCTGGAAAAACAGCCATTGTCACCGGTGGCGGTCGAGACATAGGACTCGCGTGCGCCATGCGCTTGGCTGAAGAAGGCGCCAATGTCGCTATCAATTATTTCTCTAGCTCCAAAGGTGCTGATGACGCGGTCAGTCAGATAACCGCAAACGGTGGCAAGGCGTTCGCCCTACAGGGTGACTTGAGCAAACAAGATGCGGTCGATGCACTCGTGCAGCGAACTGTGGCGGACTTTGGCAGTGTCGATGTGCTGGTGAATAATTCAGGTGGGCTTGTCGCACGCAAAAAAATTGCAGAAATGACGCTGGAACACTGGCATGAAGTGATGGATCTTAACCTGACCAGTATTTTTATGATGGTCAAGGCCAGCCTGCCACATATGAGCAGCGGTGCTATTATCAACTTGGCCAGTCAGGCAGGGCGTGATGGTGGTGGGCCGGGCGCGGTGCCTTATGCCACATCAAAAGGTGCGGTCATGACCATGACACGCGGTCTTGCAAAAGAACTTGGGCCAGATATTCGGGTAAATTCACTGTGTCCTGGCATGATCGATACAGACTTTCACAATGTGCATACCAAAGATGAAGTACGGCGTAATGTCGAGGCTGCCACTCCCCTGAAACGTCAGGGCTCGCCTGAAGATATTGCCAATATGGTGGCGGTATTAGCCTGCAGTGACAGTGCGTTTATCACCGGTGCCAATATCGATATCAATGGTGGCATGCTGTTCAGTTAACAGACCATCAACACGCTGAGCCCGGTTCTCCGGGTTCAGGTGAACAGGCTAAGTTACCTTCCCCGCGCACACAACGTGCAACCAACATCCTTGATGTAACAGGCTCATATCACAGGCTCTTGTAACAGGCTCCTCCGTCTTACATCCTACGTCGGTTGCTCAACCATCAGACTACCTCGTAGCGCTCCTTCCATACGCCAGTCGTCAGACTAAGAACCACTAACCAACCAAAGCGCAATAGCCGGAAACAACAGTAACAGCGCGACCCGTATCAGATCGCTGAGCAGAAAAGGCAACACACCCACGTAAGTGCGCTGTATTGGAATATCTTTGGCCATCGATTGAATGATGAATAAATTCATTCCGACCGGTGGTGTAATTAGCCCTACCTCCACCACCACCAGCGCAAGAATACCAAACCAAATAGCGGTCATTTCTGCTGACATGCCAAAGTCGAGTGACTCGATAATGGGAAAAAAAATAGGTATGGTCAGCAGGATCATCGACAGGCTGTCCATGACACATCCGAGCACAAGGTAAAACACCAGCATCAAAATCAGAATAACCATCGGCTGGAAGCCTTGGCCACTCACCCAATCAGCTATCAGTTGCGGTGTTTGGGTAAACGCCAAAAACGTGTTAAACAACTGAGCACCGAGTAGTATAAAAAAAATCATGGCAGTTGCGCTGGCGGTTTGCAGGATGCAGTCGGAGATTGTTTTAGAATTTAGTCCGCCTGTCCATAGCCCGTAAAGCCCGGTTGCTATCGCGCCAACTGCCGCACCCTCAGTGGGACTAAACAAGGCTTGTGTGCCAGGTTTTATCCAGTTCCAGTCTGCAGCGATACCACCAATGACCAATCCAAAGATAACCAGCACTGGCCAAACCTGTGCCAGCGAATGTAGCCGTTGCTGTAGTGATACCCGTTCGGCTGTGGTTGCGCTATTGGGCCTCACCCGCACATACACCATCACGGCAACGATATAACCCAAAGCAGCCATGATGCCTGGCACAATCGCAGCAACAAACATTTTGACGATGTTTTGCTCTGTCATGATGGAATAGATAACAAGGATAACCGATGGCGGAATCAATATGCCCAACGTACCACCGGCTGCGAGTACACCAGTGGCCAAAGCGTCTGAATAACCGCGCTTACGCATTTCGGGTAATGCCAGTTGCCCCATCGTGCTGGCTGTTGCCAGTGACGAACCACAGACCGCACCAAATCCGGCGCAGGCACCCACAGCGGCCATGGCGACACCACCCTTACGATGCCCCAACCAGTCGCTAGCCGCCCTAAAAAGCGCTTGAGACATACCTGACTTGGTCGCAAATTGCCCCATCAATAAAAACAGCGGCACTATTGATAACGAGTAACTCGAAAATGTATCGTAAGTCAGCGACTTCATCTGACTGAGCACAGCATTGGGTTTCCCCAGCACAATCCAGCTACCGACAAAACCGGTTATTGCCATTGCTACTGCAATAGGCATTCGCAGGAAAATAGCCAATAACAACAGCGCAAAGGCAATGAGGGATAGCTCAAGACCCGACATGGCTTACCTCGGTAGAACGAAGTGTATTGACAGAGCGCCAGACGGTATACAGCGACACGACCGTAAAGAGCAGTGCGCTGACCACTCCAAGCGCATAGCCATACCAAGTGGGCAGACCGAGAATAAAAGTCTCTTCTGCTGAAAAGGGTTTGTATCCGAACCCGAGTGCATCCCGGGTCTCTTGGCTAAAAAACGTGAATCGCTCACCCATGCCCATCCAGAGTCGCCATGTAATCACGGCTGCGATAACGCAGATGGCACTGTTTCCCAACAGCTCCAGCAGTTGCTGTACCCGTGACGAAAAATGACGCACCAGAATATCGACCGTAACGTGGCCACGATTGAGTTGGCACCAAGGCAGAAACGAGAACACGGCAACAGCCGAACCGATTTCAACCAGCTCAAAATCACCCTTGATGGGTTCAAGCCCGAAACCTGTCAGCGCACGGCCGATGACAGACACAACGGTGATCAGCGCGATAGCGATCAGCACTGCGCCACCAAAATAGGCAAACCATCGGCTGATAAACCCCAGCAGCTTACCGACCCGGCGTTCTAGTTGTGGCAGCATGGCAGAGAGGATTAGGCGGATGCCACGTCAGATGGCATGGGTATCAAGAAGCGAGCAGTACAACAGCGTGCCTTGAGGTGTGAGACCTCAGGGCACTGCTGTCTCATGGCCCACACAGTTGTCGAAGCAGACTACTGAGACTGCCCCGCCATCATCGCTGCCGCATCATCAAACATTTGTTGGCCCGGCAAACCTTTCGACTCCATTTCAGCCACCCACTCAGCCGCAACGGTTTCACCGATAGCCTTAATGTCATTAGTGGTTGCTTCATCAAGAGTGTGAATAGTGTTGTCTGTGCCCTGTGTGATTTCTAATGACCGGACATCACCCTCGTCCATTGCGCGCCCTGCCCAACCGGACGCCTCAAGACCGGAGTTGGCGTCTATGATCGCCTTAAGGTCATCGGGCAGATCGTTGTAGCTGTCTTTATTCATTGCCCAAATAAAGAACGTGTTGTACATGGCCTTGTCACCGGCGATAACCGTGTGGCTATCAGCAAGCTCATGGATTTTTAGTGGTACAACGATTTCCCACGGAATCACACCACCGTCAACCACCCCTTTCGACAGGTTTTCAGGGAATGCGGGCACAGGCATGCCGATGGGTGATACCCCCAGGCTTTCCAGCAGTTTGTTGGCCTGTCGTGAAGGACCACGGAGCTTTAGACCCTTGAAATCAGCCACCGATTTGATCGGGTCGCCTTTCTTGTGAATTACGCCGGGACCGTGAACATGGACAGCGATAACATGCACATCACCAAAGCGCTCCAGAGCATACTTTTCGACGTACTCCCAAGCTGCTCGCGAGGACTCTTCGGCATTGGTGCTGGTGACAAACGGCAGTTCAAACGCCTCAACCTCCGGAAAACGACCTGGTGTATACGCCGGTAATGCCCACCCGCCATCAATGACGCCATCACGAATTTGGTCATACAAAGCCGGCGGTTTACCGCCAAGTTGCATCCCCGGATACAGTTCTATTTTGATACGGCCGCCACTGTCAGCCATGACTTTCTCAGCCCAGGGAGCCATAAAACCAATAGGTACAGCAGCTTTCGGCGACAGGAAATGCTGAAACCGCAGTGTAACCTCTTGCGCTGCCACCTGGCCGGCGGTTGTCAGGGCCAGTGCCCCGGCGAGTAACCATTTTTTCACGTGAATTTCCTCCAACGGATTGTATGCCAGTTGACGTCGTCGCTTTGTTTTCTGATAGTGTAACGCCAAGCTGTGATCATTCTACGACCAACTAACAGAATACTCAATTAACCGCTAAACAGGCATTTATCCACCGACAATAGCTAGAGCACTACTCACAGAATTAAATAGATTCGTTCGCGGCACGAGCGACACCGTAAGAGATACCACAGCATGTGCACCACAATACGTGTGGTGGAGTATCCAAACCAAAGCACGGGTAACAAATTCCGGTACTGGTATGTGGTAACCAATAGAGGGTTTAGACAAATGAATAAAATACTGGTCGTCACCATACTGGCAACAGATCGCCCGGGCATCGTTAAGACAATTTCAGAGACGTTGGTGGCTCACCATGCAAGCTGGATAGACAGCCGCATGGCGAATCTGGCAGACAGATTTGCAGGCCTGGTGCAAATATCGGTAACAGAAGATCAGCTACCCTCCTTAAGAACTGCCTTACAGTCACTACACGACACAGACAACCAACTACACCTAATGGTGGAAGAGGCGAATCCAAAGCCAGAGTCCGTTATTACCAATCACCTGTCACTGGAAGTGGTCGGAGCAGACAGGCCAGGTATCATTGACGACCTCACCGGCGCACTCATCAAACTCAACGTCAATATCAATGCGTTAGAATCCGAGCAACGCGAAGCCTCAATGAGCAGTGAACTATTGTTTTGGGCAAAACTGAAGCTTGGCCTACCTCAGGGAGTGTCTAATGATGACGTACAAAATGCCCTTGAGGCGCTATCGGATCAGCTGATGGTAGATATTGATTTATCGGTATATCCGTAAGCGTCAGGGTATGATGATATCCGTGCCCTTTATCACTTCAAACGGCGTGTTGGTTAACTGCCAACCGTCTCCGAGAATTCATGATTCTCGTAGATCTACGTTTTGGAAATACACGCTCCGGCCGTAATCAAAGTCCAGTGAATCTGAATAAAGCCACCCATCGTAAATCTCGTCCTAGGTTGTTTGGCTTGCCAAAAGCTACATGTTTGAACTAACTTATACCAAACTGAGTAAGTTACTCATCAAGAAAAACGGTATGGTACTCATCTTTGTCTTTATCTCGAATAGTCGCACGCATCGACGTTCCGTACCGAACCAATATCTGTGAAGCAAATTGCTTTGCATCATCAAAACACTCAAACTCGGTAACCGAATCCGGAAACTCATCTTGCTGGACACCCAAATCACCATCGGGCCTTAAGACCAATCCTTCGCGGTTTTCACTGAAAAGCAACCTATTGAGTTCATTAAAAAACATAACTTGAAACATCTCTACCTCACAGGCGAAGGGATTCCCTGTACCGGCCCCACGACAAATATTTCATATTCTCTTTTTTGTCGTAATGCCTCAATCCAAATCGAATGAAACGTACTTATCTGGACTTTTGAAAATCCAGGCCGCATCAATTCTGTCTTTTTTGGCTAGCTCAATTTGGAGAATTATCATTATGGTTTTCTAGAATATATATTTCATGAAATTCAGGAAATTCAGGGAAAATGTGGGCACTCCTGGCTTTGCAAGACACTACTGATAGTAGATACAGACTACAGAAATATATTTTCTGCTATTTTTTAACCTGCCACTCTGCTACCCGTGCAAATGTATTTAGATTATTACCTTTGAGGAATCCCGCTCCGAATACTCCAAGTTTGGCTGGACGCACTAAAGGATTAGAAATAGACTCTTAAACCTCTGTTCTCGATATTTCTATTTTCGTAACTCTGAGTCAAGATACTCAATACTGCCAACGCGACCGTCTTTAAGAATATCTAAAACTATATCTCCTTCACTCGTATTTTCTAAGGTTATGCTTCTTTCAAATTGCCACTCAGAATTCGGTTTATTGGGATTTTTTGGGTTAACAAAGTAACAGCCATTCATGACTTTCCTACATTCTCTAATAGAGTTATGTAACTCGTAATCGTCTGGGAATTTGTCTTTAGCTG
>CALDUO010000004.1 GCA_937923745.1 uncultured Granulosicoccaceae bacterium | reverse complement strand
TCCGTCACTCGAAATTGAAGGGCTGCTTCGCACCATGTTTGATAATCGTAACAACTTGGGTAACGAAGTCTCTGCCCAGCTGGTCCAGCATTTTGGTGATCAGGTGTTTCGTACCGTCATTCCCCGTAACGTCAGACTCGCTGAGGCACCCAGCCATGGACAATCCATTGTGCAATATGATCGCTCGTCAAGAGGGGCGTTGGCGTACTTGGCCTTGGCTGGCGAATTGGTCAGACAACGGGCAGCAAAACGAACGGCACAAGTGGCAGCGCAGGCCGAATCACAAGCCGCATTGGCACAAGACCCTGCCGATATGACCGCTGAGTCAGCTGCAACACAGGCAACTTCCGGGGTGGTACATGAGTAAAAAACGAGGCTTGGGCAAAGGTATGGGTGCATTGCTTAGCGCAAATCCCCGAACCAAACCCAACAACACCGCGGCTACCACGGCAAACCCCGCAACGGACGTAGCTGATTCGGTCACACAGACACCAGCACCTGTCACCACTCAGACTCCACTGTCATCTGCCAGTGCAGTGACTCAGGCGCCGCCAGACTCACCCGGCACCCAAGAGACTGGTGCTGAACGCATACGGTCATTACCGGTAGACCGTATACGCCGCGGGAGTTACCAGCCAAGACAACATTTCGATCAGACAGCCTTGCGTGAACTGGCAGATTCGCTGGAGCAGCAGGGCATGATTCAGCCTGTGCTGGTCAGGCCGTTGGCGGACGGTTACGAAATCGTCGCCGGTGAGCGTCGCTGGCGTGCAGCGCAGTTGGCGGGCATGCATGACATTCCGGCGATAGTACGGGAGCTCGATGACCAGTCGGTAGCGGCGGTATCATTGATAGAAAACATACAACGCAAAGACCTCAATCCACTGGAGGAGGCTGAGGCACTGTCGCGATTGCAACACGAATTTGGCATGACACACCAGACGGTAGCCGATGCCGTCGGGCGTTCACGTACAGCGGTATCTAACCTGATGCGTCTGTTGGAGTTGCACGACGAAGTGAAACTGATGCTGGCTCGGGGTGACATCGATATGGGTCACGCGCGTGCGCTGCTGGCGTTGCCTCGCCGCGACCAACCCGATACGGCCAGAAAAATACACCAAAAAGACCTGTCGGTCAGAGCGACTGAGCAATGGGTCAAAGGTATACTGGAGGGGCGCCCTGTGGCGGTCGCTGGCAAACCTGTCGATCCGGACATTTTGTCGCTCCAGCAACGACTTGGCGAAACCCTGGGCGCTCCTGTACTTATCAAACACAAGGCTGGAGGCCGGGGTAAACTTGAGATTAGCTACACCTCTCTGGATGAACTTGACGGTATTCTCGCTCACCTTGAAAAAACTGAAACATAAGCGTTGCCGATACCTTGACCTACCCCAAGCCTGAACCTATACTACCGCCCGTTAATTCACCCGGATAACTGGCAACTTCACCGAGTTATTCGTCGCTCCATATTTATACGAATACGTTGGTTTACAGCGAATCGCTGCAGGCAATGCCACAGTCATGCTTGAGCGAAGCGCCGCTGGCGTGGTGCTGTAGAAAACGCCGGAAAATACAGAGATCGGGTATCTCTGGTGTCGATGTAAGTGTCAATGTAAGCGTCGATGTAAGCGTCAATTCTGGGGCCGACAGACTAACCGGGCGGTTTCCAAAATGTGTAGTTATGCCTAAGGGCGGTGATCGCCTCCGAGTTATTCGTGTACTGCTGATCGCACAGTTCGTCATGTGTTTGGCGTTAGTAGCGGTAGCTTGGTGGTTTGGCAGTGTGCAGGCGTATTCCGCCGGACTCGGAGGTCTGGTGTGTTTGGTGCCCAACGGATATTTTGCGGTACGGGTGTTCCAGCATCGAGGTGCTCGAGCGGCGCAAAAAATTGTCAGATCTTTCTATGCCGGAGAGGCCGGAAAGCTCGCATTAACGGCATTGTTGTTCGGCGCCATATTCGTCTGGATAAAACCGCTAAGCCCGGGCTGGCTGTTCGCAGCGTTTGTGGCGGTGCAGATCACAGGCTGGGTAACGCCGCTGTTTGTGAAAGATCAGCGCCAGTAACGATCACGGACTAGAATACAGCTCATGGAAACAGGCCACGGGCCACGGGCATATGTGCAGGCGGCAACAGACAGGTTGCTGACAGTAAAATCTGTAGAGGCCCAACCCACGTAACCAGTGCGTCGGTCTCTATGTTAGGAACAGGAAGGAACGGGAAGGCACAGGAAGGCACAGGAAGGCACAGGAACGGGCACGGGAACAGGAGCGGCGCGAATGACCAAGGCTTGCGCAGGCGTAAAAAGCGCTGTCGACTCAGTAGCACGAACGCCAGGTAGTCAAACAACGGGCTGAGAGCAAAGCCACCGGTTAGGCCGGTTGTGTGAAAAAGGCTGTTAAAACTGGCGCGATATTTGATCGAAAGCGGGTATTCCCGGCGTTGCAATGCTACGCACTGAATACCTCATAGCCGCCAGGCACAGATACTAGCAGGGAGCAAAGTATCCGAATGTCGTAAAGTACAGACCGCAAACCGTAACAGCGTTTAATAAAAACGTCGTTTTACAGTGCGTGGAGTCTGGTTTTAGGGAAAGCGCCGCCGGTGTTGGCGGGATAAAATAGCACCGCCAGCTGTACCACAGGCATGCAATACAGGTAATCGTGACCTGCATGTTGCGGGTTTGGCAACACAGGCTGTTACGAATCAACACAAGTGCTTCAACGGACGTGAAGCAGTGAGACCCCCATAATAGAAGTGGGGAACAGGGAAGGCAATGGCGAGCATAGACTGACAACAGGGGTGCCTTTGGAACCGGGCACGCCATTGACAGCACAGCTCGCGTCGACAACCGAATTCAAGTTTAAAAGTATCCGTTATGGCAGTTAGCAGCAACCCAACCGCATCGGAGTACATTCAGCACCATTTACAGAACCTGGTGTTAGGTGTGCATCCCGAAAATGGACTCAGTTTCGCCCATTCTGCAGCAGAAGCAAAAGAAATGGGCTTCTGGGCAATCCATGTTGATTCCATGTTTTGGTCAATTGGCCTTGGTCTTATCTTTCTCTGGCTGTTCAAAAAAGCCGCCGATAACATCACCAATGGCGTGCCTGGCCCCTTACAGAATTTCGTTGAGCTCATGGTGGAGTTCGTCGACAACAGCGTCAAAGAGACATTTAACGGCAAAAGCAATCTTATAGGTCCTCTGGCGCTGACCATTTTTGTTTGGATCTTCCTGATGAACCTGATGGATCTCGTGCCGGTAGATCTCGTGCCGAGAATCGCCACGGCTATCGGCATTGATTACATGAAGATCGTTCCGACCACTGACGTAAATGTCACGCTCGGTATGTCTCTGTCCGTCTTTGCGCTCATCATCTATTACAGCATCAAGATTAAAGGCGCTAGCGGTTTCATGGCAGAACTTGCGCTGCAGCCTTTTAGCAGCGACAACAAAATCATTAAAGTCCTCTTTATACCGGTCAACCTGTTACTCGAAGGTGTTGGCCTTATCGCCAAACCTATATCACTGGCTCTGCGATTGTTCGGAAACCTCTACGCGGGCGAGCTGATCTTTATATTGATAGCGCTATTACCTTGGTTCTTACAATGGACGCTGTCAGTACCGTGGGCAATATTCCATATACTGGTTATTGTTCTTCAAGCTTTTATTTTCATGATGCTGACGATTGTGTATCTCAGCATGGCACATGAACATCACTGATTTTTTTGTTAACCATCACACTCTGGAGTTGAAATGGAACTAGTAGTTGGCTTGACCGCAATCGCGGTTGCATTGTTGATCGGTATGGGCGCACTTGGCACCGCTATCGGTTTTGGTCTGTTGGGCGGTCGTTTTCTGGAAGGCGCAGCGCGTCAACCTGAAATGGTTCCCATGCTTCAGGTCAAAATGTTCATCGTCGCAGGTCTGCTCGATGCTGTAACCATGATCGGTGTTGGTATCGCACTGTTCTTCACATTCGCTAATCCGTTCATCGGTCAGGTTGCTGGTTAATTACACCATCAACTTGAGTCCCGTTAACGTTTTAGCAGGAGATACAGCGTGAACCTGAATCTTACATTATTAGGTCAGGCGATCTCGTTTGCGATCTTTGTCTGGTTTTGCATGAAGTACGTATGGCCACCGGTACTCGGTGCGCTGAACGAGCGTCAGGCGAAAATAGCACAAGGTTTGGCTGATGCCGAACAGGGTGCACAAAGACGCGAAGAGGCCGAAGAGGAAATCGCCCAATTAGTGAACGAAGCGAAAGCACAAGCAGCCGAAATCGTTGCTCAGGCTCAGAAGCGTGGCAATGAGATCATCGAAGAGTCCAAGACCGGTGCCCGGTCAGAGGGCGAGCGTCTGAAGCAGGCTGCTCAAGCTGAGATCGATCAGGAAGTTGTAACTGCAAGAGAAGCACTTCGTACACAGGTGAGCTCAATTGCTGTTCAGGGTGCGAGTCGCATACTGGGTAGTGAGATTGATCCTGCGGCACACGCGAAGGTCCTTGACGATCTGATCGAACAAATCTGAGGCAAACGGATCCATGGCTGACTTTACGACCGCCGCAAGACCCTATGCAAAAGCTGCTTTCGAGATGGCGCGTGATAACAACAGTTATGACGCGTGGTCTGGCAGCTTATCCTTTCTTGGCGCTGCAGTGCAGAGCCCGGAACTGAGTAGTGCGTTAGAGGCACCCGGCCTGACGTCGGCAAGCAGAGCTGAAATTATTGAACGTGTCGGTGGCCCCGAGCTCTCCGATCACGTCAAAAACTTTGTGCGACTGCTCGCTGAAAACAATCGACTGGCATTGCTGCCTGACATTGCGTCAATTTATGAAGTACTCAAAGCAGAGGCTGAAGGAGAGATTGAAGCAGAAGTGACTTCTGCATTCGAACTCGAAGACAGTCAGCGCCAACGCATCGCTGATGCCTTGGCGAAACGCCTGAATGTGAAAGTCAACATTGTGAGTCGCGTAGACAAGGAACTCTTGGGCGGCGCCATCATTAAGGCTGGCGATCTCGTCATCGATGGATCGGTGAAAGGTCGTATAAACAAGATGTCCCAGTCGCTGGCTGGCTGATCGCATAAGTGACCACCGCTCAAGCCGTGGTCACAGACAGAATTCGAATTTAGAGGAACACTATCATGCAACTCAATCCATCTGAAATCAGTGAGCTGATCAAAGAACGGATCGGTAACTTCGAGGCTGCTGCTGAAGCACGCACCGAAGGCACCATTGTCAGCCTGAGCGACGGTATCGTCCGTATCCATGGTCTGGCCGATGTTATGTCAGGCGAAATGATCGAATTTGAAGGCGGTAAATACGGCCTTGCTCTGAACCTCGAAAGAGATTCAGTGGGTGCGGTTGTGTTGGGTGACTACGAAGACCTGTCAGAAGGTGACAAGGTTAAGTGTACCGGTAACATCCTGGAAGTGCCTGTAGGCCCTGAGCTGCTGGGTCGCGTTGTTGACTCACTCGGTACGCCTATCGATGGTAAAGGCCCGGTTAACACCACCTTGACCTCGCCTATCGAAAAAGTAGCGCCGGGCGTTATCGAACGTCAGTCAGTTGATCAGCCTGTTCAGACCGGTCTGAAATCAATCGATGCGATGGTACCGGTTGGTCGTGGTCAGCGAGAGCTGATTATCGGTGACCGTCAAACAGGTAAGACCGCTGTTGCGATCGACGCGATCATCAACCAAAAAGGCACAGGCATCAAATGCGTCTATGTGGCTGTTGGTCAGAAGCAATCAACCATTGCTAACGTGGTTGCCAAGCTCGAAGAGCACGGTGCAATGGAACACACCATTATCGTTGCAGCGGGTGCATCAGATTCTGCTGCTATGCAGTACATTGCGCCTTACTCTGGCTGCTCCATGGGCGAGTACTTCCGCGACCGCGGTGAAGATGCGCTGATCGTTTATGACGATCTGACCAAACAGGCATGGGCTTATCGCCAGGTATCACTGTTGCTGCGTCGTCCGCCAGGTCGTGAAGCGTATCCCGGTGACGTGTTCTACCTGCACTCCCGTCTGCTTGAGCGTGCAGCACGTGTCAACGCTGACTACGTTGAGAAATTCACCAACGGTGAAGTGAAAGGCAAAACCGGTTCGTTAACCGCGCTGCCAATCATTGAAACCCAAGGCGGTGACGTATCTGCGTTCGTACCAACCAACGTTATCTCAATTACCGACGGCCAAATCTTCCTCGAATCTGATCTCTTTAACGCCGGTATTCGTCCTGCTATCAACGCTGGTCTGTCCGTATCACGAGTCGGTGGTGCAGCACAAACCAAGATCATCAAGAAGCTGGGTGGTGGTGTGCGACTGGCACTGGCGCAGTATCGTGAGCTTGCGGCGTTTGCTCAGTTTGCATCTGATCTCGATGACACCACACGACAGCAGCTTGAGCGCGGTGTTCGTGTAACCGAACTCATGAAGCAGCTGCAGTACTCACCGTTGTCTGTTGCCGAGATGGGTGTATCGCTGTACGCAGCTAACGAAGGTTATCTTGACGACGTCGATACCAACAAGATCGTCGATTTTGAAGCAGGCTTGCACGCTCACATGCGTAGCAACCACGCAGACCTTCTCGACCAGATCAACGAGAGCGGCGACTACAACGATGATATCCAGGCAGCCTTCAAGTCGGCCATTGAGTCGTTCAAGGCTAACGGTACCTGGTAGGTCTGGCTCGCTAACTCACTGAACAGGATATAGCCGATGTCAGGTGCTAAAGAGATCCGGACCAAGATCAAGAGTATTCAAAATACTCAAAAGATCACCAAGGCCATGGAGATGGTTGCTGCGAGTAAAATGCGTAAAGCGCAGGACCGCATGGCAGCCAACCGACCGTATGCCCGTAAGATGCGGTCAGTGATTGGCCACATCGCGTCAGCCAACGTTGAATATCATCACCCGTACCTAACGCCACGTCCGGACGTTAAGCGCGTGGGTTATATTGTGGTTTCAACAGACCGCGGTTTATGTGGCGGCCTCAATACCAATGCGTTTAAAGCAGCGGTAGCATCCATGAAAACGTGGTCGGAGCAGGGTGTTGAAATTGACGTCTGCACCATTGGCAAAAAGTCAGCGCAGTTTTTTGGCCGTATAGGCAGCAACATTGTGGCTCAGGTTGCAGACCTCGGTGATTCGCCCGAACTGGCCAAGCTGATTGGCACCATTAAAGTCATGCTTGATGCTTACGACGAAGGCAAGCTGGATCGTCTCTATATCGTAGAGAATGAATTTGTGAACACCATGACGCAGACGCCATCAGTGACTCAGCTGTTACCGGCTGAACCCGACGTTGACGAAAAGCTTCAGCATCACTGGGATTACATCTACGAGCCAGACTCCAAAACGGTCATTGATCACACCATGACACGGTACATTGAGTCGCTTGTTTATCAGTCAGTAGTAGAAAACGTTGCCTGTGAAATGGCAGCCAGAATGCTCGCGATGAAGAGCGCCTCGGATAACGCTGGCGATCTCATCAACGAATTACAGATGGTTTACAACAAAGCGCGTCAGGCTGCGATTACTCAGGAAATATCTGAGATCGTTGCCGGTGCAGCAGCTGTATAACATCTCTCTTAACGATTTTAAGTTATTCCGAGGAAAGAACGCATGAGTTCCGGAACAGTAGTAGAAGTCATTGGCGCGGTAGTCGACGTGGAATTTCCACGCAACGCCGTTCCCAAAACCTATGATGCACTTACCATTGCAGACTCTGATATCACGCTTGAGGTACAGGGTCAGTTGGGTGACGGTATCGTTCGATCAATCGCCATGGGATCGTCAGAAGGTCTGCGACGCGGACTGAACGTCGAAAACACCGGTGCGCCAATCTCGGTACCTGTTGGTGAAGCGACCCTGGGCCGTATCATGGACGTTCTCGGACGACCCATCGACGAGCAGGGCCCTATCGGCACTGACGAGCGTATGGCCATTCACCGCTCACCACCAAGCTACGCAGAGCAGGCCGGTTCAACCGAGCTGCTCGAAACCGGTATCAAGGTTATCGACTTGCTTTGCCCGTTCGCTAAAGGCGGTAAGGTCGGTCTCTTCGGTGGTGCGGGTGTAGGCAAAACCGTCAACATGATGGAGCTGATTCGTAACATCGCTATCGAGCACTCGGGTTATTCAGTGTTCGCAGGTGTGGGTGAACGAACTCGTGAAGGAAACGACTTCTATCACGAAATGAAAGACTCCAACGTACTCGACAAAGTATCACTCGTGTACGGTCAGATGAACGAGCCACCAGGAAACAGACTGCGTGTTGCACTCACCGGTTTGACCATGGCGGAATTCTTCCGTGACGAAGGCCGTGACGTACTGATGTTTATCGACAACATCTACCGTTACACACTCGCCGGAACCGAAGTATCGGCGCTGCTGGGTCGTATGCCTTCAGCGGTAGGTTATCAGCCAACACTGGCTCAGGAGATGGGTGCGCTACAAGAGCGAATCACATCAACCAAAACCGGTTCTATCACGTCTATTCAGGCGGTATACGTACCGGCGGATGACTTGACTGACCCCTCGCCGGCAACCACCTTTGCTCACCTCGACGCAACAGTCGTACTGTCACGACAAATTGCAGAGCTGGGTATCTACCCGGCGGTAGATCCACTGGATTCAACCAGTCGTCAGCTTGATCCGCTGGTTGTTGGTGCTGAGCACTACGACACTGCACGTGATGTACAGAACACGCTGCAGCGCTACAAAGAACTGAAAGACATCATCGCCATCCTCGGTATGGACGAGCTGTCTGAAGAAGATAAGCTGGTGGTATCCCGTGCACGTAAAGTACAGCGATTTCTGTCTCAGCCATTCTTTGTTGCTGAAGTATTCACTGGATCTCCCGGCAAGTATTGCTCGTTGAAAGACACCATTGCCGGCTTCCGTGGCATAGTGGCTGGCGAATACGATCACTTGCCAGAGCAGGCTTTTTATATGGTGGGCAGCGTTGAAGAAGCCGCCGAAAAAGCCAAGAGCATGTAATAGAGGCTAATCATGGCAACTTTTCAGGTAGATATCGTCAGCGCAGAAGCAGAGATTTACTCTGGTGAGGCCGAGATGGTATTTGCATCAGCAGAGATGGGTGAGGTCGGCATCGCGCCCGGTCACACGCCGCTGATGACACGTATCAAACCGGGTGAAGTACGGGTTCGTACCGCAGAGCAATCAGAAGATCTCTCGATCTATGTATCGGGCGGTATTCTGGAAGTGCAGCCATACGTCGTCACCATATTGTCAGACACGGCATTGCGTGTTGATGAAATAGACGAAGCTGCAGCGCAGAAAGCCAAAGACGAGGCAGAAGCCAGTCTGGCCGGTAAGTCGGGCGAGATCGACTACTCCGCGGTTCAGGCACAACTGGCCGAGGCTTCAGCACAGCTGCAGTTAATCAAAAAGCTGCGTAAGTAACACTGTTTTACACGGGTTCACGCTCTGTGAACCCGTTCTCTAAATCAACGTGGCAATTGCCTGCTACGGACTCCAACTCTCTTTTCTGCTATGTAATGCCCGTATTCGGGTACAGAGGTTGTTAGCGCCTCTTCTCTGCTATATCAAGTAAACCCGAAACCGGTCGCTCTTTAGGATGGCAGGTGAGTTCTCTTGTTGTATCTCAGAGTAGCCCGATAAATTCACGTTGTAGCAAGGACCCCGACTTCTAACACTATAGCTATGCCTACAAAAATCATAATTCTCGCTGCCGGTAAGGGAACGCGTATGAAGTCAGCACTGCCCAAAGTGCTGCACCCGTTAGCTCACAAGTCGTTGGTGGGTCATGTTATAGACACCGTAAACACGTTGTCACCGGAACAGGTGACGCTGGTGGTAGGTCATGGCGCTGATCGTGTGAAAGCGTCAATTACCCAGCAAGTCACCTATGTTGAACAGACAGAACAGCTGGGCACCGCTCATGCGGTCTCTCAGGCAACCGGCACCATTAACGATGATGACACCGTTGTGGTCGCGTACGGCGATGTACCGCTGACCAGTGCTGAGACGTTTGCAAAACTTCACGCTCTTGCCAGCCCTACTCAGATAGGCTTACTCACTGTCACGATGGACGACCCGCACGGCTATGGACGCATTGTGCGTGACACCGCCGGAAAAGTGACAGGCATCGTAGAGCAGAAAGACGCCACCGACGAGCAACGTGCTATCCGTGAGATCAACTCGGGTATGTTGTCGGCCAACGGTGCCGTACTGAAAACCCTGCTCAGTCAGGTTGATAATCAAAACGCACAGAACGAATACTATTTAACGGATATTTTTAAATTGGGTGTTGCCGCCGGACACACCATTGCGACGGTACAGCCTGACCATGAGTGGGAAGTGGCCGGTGTGAATAGCCGCACACAATTGGCTGAGCTTGAGAGAATACATCAGCTCAACATTGCCAATGAACTGATGGAGTCCGGGGTGACACTGCGTGATCCTGCCCGTATCGATGTACGGGGACAGTTGGACACGGGTATGGATTGCTCCATTGACGTGAATACTATCTTTGAAGGGCATTGCCGATTGGCCGATAACGTATCGATCGGGCCGAACTGTGTATTGATCAACGCCAATATCGGCCCCGGCACCACCGTACATGCCAACACTATTATAGAGAACGCCACAGTCTCTTCCGGGTGTTCGGTCGGGCCATTTGCACGCCTCAGACCGGGAACCGAGTTGGGCGATGGCGCAAGAATCGGCAATTTCGTGGAGACCAAAAATGCGGTGATTGGTCTTGGCAGCAAAGTGAATCATTTGAGTTACGTCGGTGACTCCGATGTCGGCAACAACGTTAACGTTGGTGCTGGCACGATCACCTGTAATTACGACGGTGCGAATAAACATCGCACTGTGATGGAAGACGATGTGTTTATCGGATCCAATACAGCATTAGTGGCACCTGTAACCGTGGGTCGTGGTGCGACAGTGGCAGCAGGTGCTGTGATAGCGCGTGACGTGAGTGCTAATGTGCTCGCTGTAGCGCGCACCAAACAAAAAGAAATTACTAACTGGGAACGTCCGGTTAAAAACAAAAAGACGGATTAGCGGGAATTAAATCATGTGTGGAATAGTCGGTGGTGTTGCCCAACGGGATGTGTCGGACATTTTGTTAATGGGCCTGCAGAGCCTTGAATATCGTGGTTACGATTCTGCTGGTATAGCGACGGTTAAAGACGGAGAAATGCTCCGTATGCGCCGCGTCGGAAAAGTGAAGTCGCTGTACGACGGTGTTCAGGAGTCGGGTATGCCCGGCGGTACCGGCATAGCGCACACACGCTGGGCAACACATGGCGAGCCTAACGAAAATAATGCCCATCCGCATATATCCTCTGATCGTATTGCCGTTGTACACAATGGCATTATCGAAAATCACAATGATCTGCGCGAGACGCTAAAAGGCCACGGTTATGTCTTTACTTCGGATACCGACACCGAAGTCATTGCACATCTGGTTGACCATGAGCTCAAAGGCGCCAACAGTTTATTGGCTGCTGTGCAAAAAACCGTGAAGCAACTCGAAGGTGCCTATGGTGCGGTGATCATGGATCGTGAGCATCCCGATGCATTGGTCGTCGCCCGCTCGGGGAGTCCGCTCGTCATTGGTTACGGTGTGGGTGAGCACTTTATCGCTTCTGATCAACTCGCTTTGTTGCCGGTCACGCGTAAGTTTTCGTTTCTCGAAGAGGGTGATGTTGCGATAGTCACCAGAGATTCAGTTCAGATTTATGACAGTAACGATCAGCCGGTCGAACGTGAAATAGCGGAGTCAACATTATCCAATGATGCCAGTGACAAAGGTAAATACCGTCACTACATGCTCAAGGAAATCTACGAGCAGCCAGATGCTATTCGACGCACACTGGAAAATCGGTTGTCTGCGGGCAAGGTGCTGGACAATGCGTTCGGTAACGAGGCTTCACAATTACTGGATAAGGTTGAGCACGTACAGATCATCGCCTGCGGTACGAGCTATCACGCCGGGATGACAGCGCGTTACTGGTTTGAAGAATTTGCCGGTGTCTCGTGTAACGTCGAGATTGCGTCTGAATACCGTTATCGTCAGTCGTTTGTACGGCCCAATAGTCTGTTGGTCACCATCTCGCAGTCGGGTGAAACCGCTGACACGTTGGCAGCGCTGAGGTTGGCACAAGAGCAGGGCTATATGACCAGCCTGACCATCTGTAATGCGCCTGGCTCATCGTTGGTGCGTGAGTCAGACATGGCCTACATGATGGAAGCCGGTGCTGAAATCGGTGTGGCATCTACCAAGGCGTTTACCGTGCAACTGACCGGGCTGTTAATGCTCGCTGCAGCCGTGGGCCACCATAAGGCACTGGATGCCGACGCTGAGGCAAAAGTTGTTCAGGCGTTACAGTCAATGCCTGCCAAAATTGAACAGGCCTTGGCAATGGACGAAGCAATACAAGCGCTGGCCGAAGACTTTGCCGACAAACACCACAGCTTGTTTTTGGGCCGTGGCGAGCAATATCCTATTGCCATGGAAGGTGCGCTTAAACTCAAAGAAATTTCTTACATCCACGCAGAAGCCTATGCCGCCGGTGAGTTAAAACATGGCCCGCTTGCACTCATTGATGCCGACATGCCGGTCATTGTTGTAGCACCGAACAACGAGTTGGTGGAAAAGCTGAAGTCGAACGTAGAAGAGGTGAGAGCACGCGGTGGTCTGATGTATGTATTTGCTGACAAACATGCACAGTTTGTCAGCGACGATACGATGAAGGTGCTTGAAGTGCCGGTGTGTGATCCATTAATTGCCCCCATGATCTACACCATACCGCTTCAATTGTTGTCTTACCATGTGGCGATCATTAAAGGCACTGATGTTGATCAGCCGCGTAACCTTGCCAAGAGTGTAACTGTAGAATAAAGTTGCCACGTGACACAGGCTGAAACCCTCAGCCTGTGTCACCGTTGATGAGGCTTGGCATGTGGCCAACACACGACCAGACACACGCGACCAGACACACGCGACCAGAGACTCACGACCAGACACAAGGCTAAGAAATTTAGCCAAACAAACGTCAGGCCATCGGTTAAGAAAAACGTCTGTTACACAGTTAACCCCGACGTAGTTCGTGTAGCGTAATCTCGGGAGGACAGTTAAACCGAACCGGTGCAAGGCTGGTTCCGGCACCCCGTGACGTGTATCCGAACAGCTCATCATATTGCCAGTTGCCTGAGCAATAGCGCCACTCCACTTTCCCAATACTTTTCATGAGTGGTTTGCCGCCCGGCAAGCAGACCTGTCCACCGTGGGTATGCCCACATAAATACAAATTAAACCCGGCAGCCGCAGCTTCTTTGAGGCGGTGTGGCGAATGAGCCATCAGGATACGGAGTGCATGCTGCGAGGATAATCCTGCGGTGGCTTTGCCAAGGTCGTCGCAACCGAAATAGCTTGGGTCATCAACACCCGCCAATTCAATGATGTCGTTGCCAATGAACACGGAAGCCGATTCATTCAACAGTACGTTAATACCCATGGTTTCAAGGCCGGGTACCAGACCCAGGCTGTCATGATTGCCCAATACGGCATAACACTCGCTGGAGATAGCATCGGCAATGGGTTGGATTAAATGCAGGCAGTCACGGGCTGGCCCATAGGAGCGGTCGCGAAAGTCGCCGGTGATTAACGTGAGGTCCGGTGTCAGCGATTGCAGCTGCGCGACGATTCGATCGCCGAGTCCGTCGATCATATCGATGTGGAAGTCACTCATATGCAGAATACACAGACCATCGAGTGCTTTTGGCAGCGTGGGCAAATAAATAGTATTGAGGGTGGTCTGTACATCGAGCGCGTTGTGTCTGCCGAACCCGCTTAAACCAGAGAGTTTTAACCCTTGTCTGAGCAACCAGCGTTTAGAGGTTAACTTAGCGCTCCATCCGCGCCACTCACGCCGACGCAAGGTCGCCTTGCGATGCTCGCGTTGATGTCTGCGTGTCAGGTGCTCGTTGGTTATTCGGTCACCGAGGTACTGCTGCAGCTCATCCCTATCAAACGCGTTGGTCACTGTCTCCTGTGGGTCTGAATGGTTCATGGTTGTCGGTGCTGCCAACCGCGTTTAGCGCGCATTTACTGTGCGGACGACTCTGTTGGCGAATTTGTCGGTGATACCGAATGGTTATGGTTGTGCATCGGCCTCCTCGGATTCGTAGTCCTCTGCAACGTCCAGTGCTATTTCAGCGGCCACTTGAGAGACGCGGTTGGTAATAGCGACGTATTGGCCGACATCCTCGGCTGCAACAGTGGAGCGTTGTGTCATTCGATAGATGCCGTAGACGCAGATCAATGCCATCAGAGTGCCTGTGACTGCAAAGAACGCGTCGAGACCAAAGGCTTCCATGACATACCCCACGACGATTGGACCACCCATCGCACCAAAGCCATTAATAAACAGCAAGCCACCGCTAGCGGATGACATTTGGTCTTGTTCGAGATAGTCATTGGCGTAGGCAATTAATAGTGAATACAGCGGATTGGACGTTCCACCCAAAATAAACGCGACAAACACCAAACCCGGTAGCGTGTCGCTCAGAAAGGGTGCTGCAGCTGATATTGCAACGGCAACGGCGGTGACACCGATAATCAATATGCGCCTGTCGATGCGATCAGACAGCCAGCCGATCGGATACTGAAACAACATGCCACCGACATAAATCGCCGTCACAAAATAAGAAACACCTGCAATTGAAAACCCTTTACCGGTTGCATAGACCGATGCCATGCCAAAGAGCGCTGCAAACACACCGCCCAACAAAAACATACCGACACAAGCCAGTGGTGACGTGACAACCAACTGGCGCAGTGTCATACGTTGTGCGGTTTCATACACCGGGGCAGGAGAGGTTGATAACAGAATCGGGGCAAAGGACATGGAAACCAGCACCGAGATCAGGATAAAAAGCCCATAACCACCGGGATCTGCCACATTCAGTAACAACTGTCCCAAGACAATCCCCATCATTTGTACCATCAGGTACAGTGACAGTGATTGGCCGCGGGTTTCATTGGTGGATGAGTCGTTAAGCCAGCTTTCGGCCACCACGTAGATACCCGAAAAACAGAACCCGACAACCAGGCGCAAGAAAAACCAGAACACCGGGTCGACGTAGGCGGCGTAGAGAATGAACGCTGCTGACACAGTAGAGCCGAGTGCTGCAAAGACCCGAACATGCCCAACACGTTGGATCAGTAGCGGAGCAAGGGTAGAGCCACCCATAAACCCGATAAAATAGGCGGACATGACAACACCGAGTGATGCGGTCTCAATTTCTTCGATAGCACCGCGTACACCAATGAGTGTTCCCTGCAGTCCATTGCCCAACATCAGCAGCAGCATGCCGAGCATCAGAGGCCACATATTTTTAAGAACGTTATACATAGAATGTCTGCTTTTCGAGCGGCTGTATCTGGAGACGCTTTATACTCCGATCCATGCAGTTCGTATACCTTTTCCGGCAGGTTCAAACGTTAAATTTGATACGGGGTTTGTGCGGGCTTTCGTCAATTAAAGAGCGCCCGTGTTGTAGAATGTTGTTTAGTCCATCAAAACGCCCTGCATGAACGCCAGATTACATCATTCGGAACTTAACCCTTTCTACACAGAACTTCTGGGCGCTCTGCAGGGTGAGGCCGATTTCACTGATGCCGGCGTAGCGTTGTATACCCTCGATGCATCCAATTACCGGCAGATTCCACTCGGTGTGGTCTACCCCGCATCCATCGACGATATTGTGGTGACGACCCGCCTGTGTCGCCAGTATGCCTTGAACGTGCTGATGCGTGGTGGTGGCACCTCGCAGAATGGCCAGTGCGTCAACGAGGCAGTTGTAATTGATTGTTCGCGTCACCTGCAACAGGTGATAGAGCTCGACCCGGTTGCAGGTACGGCGTGGGTGCAGCCAGGAATTATTTGCGACTCCCTGAAGCAGGCAGCCGAGGTACACGGATTAACGTTTGGTCCTGATCCGGCGACGCACAGTCGTTGCACACTGGGTGGCATGATCGGTAACAACTCGTGTGGTCCGCACTCTATGCTGGCCGGTAAAACTGTCGAGAATGTACTGGAGCTTGACGTATTAACCGCCGCAGGGGACCGCTTTACCGTGGGGCCGACCACCGAGGCTGAGCTGAGTGCCATCCTCGAACAGGATACGCCAAAGGCAGCCATTTATCGTGAGCTCAAGTCCATTCGGGATGAGTATGCGCAACAGATCAAGTCGCGGTTCCCGACCATTAAGCGACGGGTGTCGGGTTATAACCTCGACCAGCTGTTGCCCGAGAATCAGTTTAACGTAGCGCGTGCGCTGGTTGGCACCGAAGGAACCTGTGTCACCGTGCTGCAGGCGAAAGTCCAACTCATTAAAAACCCGGCGCATGTACAGCTGATGGTGTTGGGGTTCGACGATATCTACACCGCCGGTGATACCGTACGGGACATCCTGCCGTTTAAACCGATAGCGATGGAAGGTCTGGACTGGGCCATCATAGGTGGGCTCGTAGCACGCAAGCTGAAACTGCAAGAAGTGGCCTTGTTGCCTGCAGGTAAAGCATGGTTATTAATTGAGTTGACCGGGGAGACACCGGCGCAGTTGCAGCAGGTGTGCTCAGAGTTTGAGGTGGCCATGTTGCGTCACAGTGCGGTGACGTCGGTGTTGGCTGTCACTGATGCAGCAACAACCGCCAGGTTGTGGAGCATTCGCGAGCAGGGAGCGTCAGCGACCTCCATGAGTTTAAACCCCGAAGACCCCGATCCAATTGTCGGGTGGGAAGACACAGCCGTCGATCCGCTGCAGATCGGCGATTACTTGCGCGAGTTTCAGGCGCTCGTTGATCGTTATGGTTACACCACCAGTCTTTACGGACATTTTGGTGACGGGTGTATCCATGCACGCATCACGTTTGATACGCGCACCCGTGAGGGCGTACAGCAGTGGCGGCGGTTTAGTGAGGAGATTGCTGCACTCGTATTAAAGTATGGTGGATCATTGTCCGGTGAACATGGCGATGGTCAGGCAAAGGCTGAATTTCTGCCGCTCATGTTCGGACCTGAACTCATGGAGGCGTTTAAGCGGTTTAAAGCTGCATGGGACCCGGACAACCGTATGAACCCCGGCAAACTGATAGCGCCATATCGTATGGACGAGAACCTGCGGTTTGGTCCGGATTATCAAACCCCGGCGGTGACCACTGCACTGACGTTCACCGAGGACCCGCAAGGGTTTGGGCGCAGCAACGAACGGTGTATCGGTATGGGTAAGTGTCGCGCCAGAACAGGTGCCATGTGCCCGAGTTATCAGGCTACCGGTGAAGAGCGGTTCTCGACTCGCGGACGAGCGCACCTGTTACACGAGATGTTACGTGGTGAGGTAATACGTGACGGGTGGCAAGACACTGACATCAAAGAGTCTCTGGAGCATTGTCTGTCGTGTAAGGCCTGTCAGCATGAATGTCCAACTCATGTAGATATAGCCGCCTACAAG
Organism: uncultured Granulosicoccaceae bacterium; assembly: GCA_937923745.1. Classification (GTDB taxonomy): domain Bacteria; phylum Pseudomonadota; class Gammaproteobacteria; order Granulosicoccales; family Granulosicoccaceae; genus CALDUO01. Next base: position 5,822 of record CALDUO010000004.1, on the reverse strand, counting down.
GCTGAGTTTATGCACCGACACTATGCATCGGTGCGAAGACCACTGGCGCATTATGCGTTTGGATTTATAGGGCGTTGGTTACCGCTGCTGTCACGTGCGCCACGTTTGGTGAATACCCTTCAGGCGTCGCCGTTAGGTGCTATCGCCAACAAGCTGTTGGGCTTAACCACTACTGCATCGTTGCCAGCCTTGGCGACGCACAGTTTTAGTCGACGGGCTGCAGCCGAAGCTGGCTGGTCAGACACGCACTTCCATTGGTTTGGCAACCCACAGGACCCCGCTGTGGTGTTGTGGGCTGATAGTGTCAATAACCACTATCAACCACAGATATTACAAAGCGCACTGACTGTGCTGACACACAGCGGGTTTTCGGTGGCTGTTGCCAAAGACACGTTTTGTTGTGGCCGACCCTTGTATGAATACGGTTTGCTCGAACAGGCCAAAACACAGTTAACTCAGATACTGTCCGGCTTTTATACGCACTTGCCCGACAACGCAAGCGTGGTGGTGCTGGAGGCCTCTTGTTTGTCTGTGTTTAAAGATGAATTGCTGCGACTGTATCCGAATGATGATCGTGCCCTTGATTTACACCGCCGTGCTGTCACCGTTGCACAGCATTTGGCTGCGCATCAAGCGTTACCGGCAATAGAGCAGCCCCTACCGGCTGGCATACTGCAATTGCATTGTCACCATCGGGCATCAGTGAAAGATGATGCTGATACCGATTGGTTAACTGCCTGCTTTGAATCGTTGCAGATACCGGAACCGGGTTGTTGCGGTATGGCAGGCGGATTTGGGTTACGTCAACAAACGGCAGCCATCGGTCAGCGACTGTTTGGTCGGCACCTCAAGCCTGCGATAACATCCGCCAGCGATGATGTCACTGTGATTACTAACGGGTTCAGCTGTCGCGAACAAATGGCGTCGACGGGTGCAGCGATATTGCATCCGGTTCAAGTGATGGAACTGATGCTCAACAGTGCGGCACAACGCACAGCCACACTACCTGCTACTGAATCTAACCATGAGAACCATTCTCGATGAGCAAGGTAGTTGGCTCACGCAACTCTATTGCGTTTATTTTTATCACGGTTGCTCTCGATGCCATAGGGCTGGGCATTATTATTCCGGTGCTCCCGGATTTAATGAAAGAGGTTAATGATGTCGACATTGGTGGCGCAGCACTTTGGGGCGGGCTGTTGGCAACTAGCTATGCGGTGACTCAATTTTTGTTTGGGCCGTTGTTGGGGTCGTTGTCTGACCGGTACGGTCGTCGGCCCGTGTTACTGATAGGCCTGTTGATGTTGTGTATTGATTATCTCATCATGGGATATGCGGCAACGATCTGGTTACTGCTTGTTGGTCGTTTACTGTCGGGTGCCGCAGGCTCTACGTTTGTGACGGCCAATGCCGTTATTGCGGATATCACGCCTCCCGAAAAACGGGCATCCAGCTTTGGTATGGTTGGCGCGGCATTTGGTGTGGGTTTTATATTAGGCCCGGTGATAGGCGGGCTGTTGGGTGAGTTTGGTACACGGGCTCCGTTTTTTGCTGCAGCTGCCTTAACCTTACTGAATTTCTTTTACGGCTATTTTGTTTTACCGGAAACACTGTCTGAAAAAAACCGGCGATCTTTTTCCTGGCAAAAAGCGAACCCGTTATCGGCCCTGCTGATGGTGAAACAGTTTCCGGCATTGGGCTGGATTTTCGTCGGACTCTTTTTGTTTAATATCGGTCACTATGCGTATCCTGCCGTGTGGTCTTACTGGGGGCAGGAGGTGTTTGGCTGGACCTCGTTTGACATTGGTGTATCGCTCGCAGCCGTTGGTGTTGGGTTTGCGTTGGTGCAAGGTGGTTTAATTCGATGGGCGATGCCACGCTTTGGTGAGACGCGTACCGCGGTGTTCTCGTTTGCGGCAATGATTCTGTCGTTCTTTCTCATGAGTCTGGTGCAAGTGCCGTGGCAAGTTTTTGCGTTGTTACCCATCGTCTCGCTGGGTGCCATGGTGACACCGGCGATGAGTGGCATTATGTCGAACATCGTCGCTGATGATGAGCAGGGCATGTTACAGGGTGTTATTGCCGGTCTTGCCGCCATTGCGAGTATTATCAGTCCGCTGTTTATGACGGGGCTGTTTTTTCGGTATACCCGCGATGATGCTGCGTTCCGTTTTCCCGGTGCTCCGTACCTGGCTGCTGCCTTGCTGTGCCTCGCTGCCTCCATACTGTTTATGCGTGGTGTACGGCGTGCAGGTGCCGTTGACAATGCCCGATAACCACAACCCGCAACGCTGATACACACCTCATGACGCATTCAAACGCATTGCCACTGTGGCGATATCTGATCGCTTATCTGCTTGGCACCGTGTTTTTTTTGTATGCGTTTATACAACGGGTGTCGCCGAGTGTCATGACTGAAGAATGGATGCGTGACTTTGCGATTGGCGGGGCCGGTATCGGTATTTTGTCGGGTATGTATTTTTATTCGTATGCGGCAATACAACTGCCGGTTGGCATCATGATAGATCGGTTTGGTCCGCGTAAGCTCATGAGTGTCTCGGCGTCCATTTGTGCGCTGGCATCGTTGGCCTTTGCCTATAGTGACTCATTGATGTTTGCATCGATGAACCGGGTGCTGATTGGAGGCACGGTAGCGTTTGCATTTGTTGGCACACTGAGCATTGCTTCATTGTTTTTTCCGGCGCGCCGCTTTGCGCTGCTAACCGGTATATTAATGTCGGTGGGAATGATTGGGGCCATTGTGGGGCAAGCGCCACTACGCTATTTGCTGGAGCTGTCGGGCTGGCGCTTTATTTATTTGCTGCTTGCCCTCTTTGCGCTGGTGCTGGGCTTGTGTATTTGGCTGGCGGTGCCGAGGCGTCCGGCACAGTATCGGGCAGCGTCCCGGGCAGCGTCCTTGGCAGCAGCACCTGCACCTGCTGTATTTTCGGGGTTACGCGGTGTGGTGGCCAATCGCGATAGTTGGTATTGCGCCATTATTGGGTTTGGTTCCAGCGCGACGATGCTCGCATTTGGCGGGTTGTGGAGTGTGCCCTGGTTAACCACAACCGTCGGGCTCACCAACACAACAGCTGCCGCCATAGCGTCAACGATGTTTGCAGGTGTCGCACTGAGCTCTCCATTCGCCGGGTGGTTGTCTGACACGCTGGGTCGACGTAAACCCATCTTAACGGCCGGAATGACCGTGTTGTTCGTAGCGCTGGTTGTCATTGTTTATGGTGGGGTGACCGCGCCGTGGGCGTTGACGCTGCTGTTTTTGATGGCCGGGTTGGGAACCGGCACGATGGGCATCACATTTGGTCTGAGCAAAGAGCTGAACGAACCTGCGCACAGTGCCACCGCAATGGGCTTCATTAATATGTGGGTGGTAGGATCAGGTGCTGTGATGCAGCCGCTGATAGGCTGGATGCTTGATCGGCAATGGACGGGTGAGCTGATTTCGGGTGCGAGGGTGTATACCAACGCGTCTTATCAGTGGGCGTTTTGTGCGCTAATTGTCTCTGTTGCGGCGGCTATTGTCTGCACACTACTGGTTCGTGAGCCCTTGAGTGGTGCAACTGTGAAATAACGTCAACTTTGGTGCGGTAACCAAATGATATTGAATAGATTTAGTTAACTGAGAATAAAGAAAATATCGTTTGTTGAAAAGGTAATTTCACTACATATTTGATGTCGAAGATCGATATAACAGACAGACAAACTTTTAGGAGATTACCCATGAAACTAATCAAAACAATTCTGACTTCTTTGGAAGAATCCGGCAAAAAGAAAACACTGCAAATTCTGCGTGATATGCCTGAGCGTCAACTGCGTGATGCAGGCATCTCTCCCGAGCTACTCGCGCAAGGTGTTCGTGCATGGCCTTGGGCTGTTGTTGAAGAAGAAGTAGCGCCCATTCTGATTGACAAGGTACAGGTCAGCACTGTCGCTGTGGCAGAGCCCAAAGCTGCAGAGCCGGTTGAGCGAGAGGAAGCTGTTCTCGAACAGTCAGCAGCGTAGAACGATCATGATGTACCCGATACCCCGTCCGGCAGGTGTGAAGAGTACCTGACCGGGCGGCTTTATCGGTAGTGGCTGAATAGTGTGCCCGTCCGTTGTATGATGATGGCATGAGCACATTGGCACAAACCCCCGAACCACCTTATTACGTGGTGATTTTTTCAAGTCTGCAGTCGTCCGATACCGAAGGGTATGCCGAGATGGCTGAACGAATGGTCACGCTGGCAAAAGCACAGCCAGGTTATCTGGGGTTCGAATCGGCCCGCAACCCCCGCAACACATCCACAGACCAACCGAGTAACGCACCGTTAGGTTTAGCGGTATCGTACTGGGCTGACCTTGAATCTATCACAGCATGGAAAAAGAACCTTGAGCATGCGCAGGCACAGCGTCAGGGTCGTCAGCAGTGGTATGACAGTTACAGTGTGCGCGTGGCACGTGTAGAACGGGCATACTGCCAACCTTAGGCCGTCACTTCTCCTTTCAGCAGAAGCCGTATCAAACGACCCTGCGCCCTGATGCTGAGCCCTGATGCTGCGCCCCGAAGCTGGGCACTGATGCAATATCGAGCTTTGGTCTGAGCTGCTCTATCAAACCCTACCCTGGCCGGCACACCTGCTCGAACGTTGAGATGGTTTTCAGTAATGACAGCGTCTGCTGGCGACGGCTTCTGACAGGGCTAAAGCGTTACGGCTTGCCCAGTGCGAGCAGACTCCTGAGCTGCCATTCCCATCAGTACCGCCATTCTGCCGTCGGATAAAGTCACCTGTGGTGATTCGTTACCGAGTACTACCTGTTGAAAGTGCTGATGCTGATAGAAAGTAGAGCCATGGTGATCGCCAGCGGCGAGCAGATGTTTCTCTACCGGTATGTCGTATTGAATGGGCCCTTTCGGTGAGCGCGGACTTGTGACAATATTTGGAATGGGTTCGTCTTCAGGCAAGCCTGTCCAGAACCTGGATGGCCCGGGAATTCTGCACTCTATTTTACCGTCTTTACCCACCGCACATATCTCTTCCTGATAACGAGAGCCTTCTGCAAACATGCACAGTTCCAACAGTGCGCGGGTGCCGTTTTTAAAATTGACAATGACAAAACCGTTGTCCCAAATGTCGGGTATTTCACTGTTGTAGGTTTCGTCCAGGTGGTTATGCGACTGACCGGCTGAGGCCATAATACTGACCGGTTCGGACTGTAGAATAAACCGCATCAGATCAAAAAAGTGACAGCACTTCTCCACAAATGTGCCGCCGGAGTAGCGATTAAAACGATTCCAGTCGCCGACCTTTTCGAGAAACGGAAACCGATGTTCCCGAATGGTTAGTAAACTGATGCCACCGGTGACAGAGGGGGACTGTTTTATAAATTCCGCCAGTGGAGGCATATAGCGGTATTCCATTGCAACCCACACGGGAGCCGGGTAATCGTTGATGAGTGACTGTATAAAGGCATCATCGTCTCTATCAGTGAAAAGCGGTTTTTCAACCAATAACGGTAATGGGTTTTCTGCCATGATTTCCCGCAGGTTGTCGGTGTGCAGGTAGTTTGGGCTGACAATGACCAGGCAATCGAGCGACTCAATTTTCAGGAGCTCTGAGAGCGACTCCGTGTAAATGGCATTAGGGGCAAACTCCTTTGCGGCTTCACGCATTGCAGCATCGGGCTCGAAAATAGCGGTAACTGTGGTGTTGTCCAGTAGCTGTATATTACGAATATGCTCCCGGCCCATCATGCCACATCCAACCAAGCCGTAGGCCAGAGGCTTAGATGCGTTGTTATTCATGTAGAAATTCCTGCTGTGT
>CALDUO010000003.1 GCA_937923745.1 uncultured Granulosicoccaceae bacterium | reverse complement strand
CGGTGTTCCGGTCACTCCGGGTTATCACGGCAACGATCAGTCTGAAGCCACGTTACAGGCAGCTGCCGATGACATTGGGTATCCGGTATTAATTAAAGCATCCGCCGGTGGCGGCGGCAAAGGCATGCGACTGGTTAACGATGCAGCCGAATTTTTAACCGCACTGTCATCAGTCAAACGTGAAGCGACTGCGTCATTTGGTGATGACCAAGTGCTGATCGAGCGGTATGTGACCGAGCCGCGTCACATTGAAATTCAGGTGGCCGGTGATGCACATGATCATTATCTGCATCTCTTTGAACGCGATTGCTCTATACAGCGTCGGCATCAAAAAGTGATTGAAGAAGCACCGGCCACCGGTCTGACACAGGCGATGCGCACCGCCATGGGCACGGCGGCGGTCAATGCTGCTCGGGCTATTGCGTATCAGGGTGTTGGCACCATTGAGTTTATTGTGGATGCGTCGGGCCAGTTTTATTTTATGGAGATGAACACCCGTCTTCAGGTTGAACACCCGATCACCGAAATGATTACCGGTGTTGATCTGGTTGCATGGCAACTGAGCATTGCCAACGGTGACCCACTGCCGATGGCGCAATCTGACCTCGGCATAACCGGGCACAGCATCGAAGCCAGACTCTACAGCGAAGACCCCGGCAACGATTTTTTACCGGTCACAGGTACACTGGATATTGCCGAGTTTCCGGTGGCCAATCGTACACTGAGAGTGGAGACCGGTATTCAGTCAGGCGATACCATCGGCATTCATTATGACCCGATGATCGCTAAGCTGGTGAGCTGGGGGCCTACCCGTGAGGAGGCAAGACAAACACTGACCGACGCGTTACACCAAACGACCCTTGCCGGTGTTGCAAACAACATTTCGTTTATTAACGCTATTCTGAACAGCGACGCCTTTCAGGCCGGACGCTATACCACGCATTTTATTGAACAGCACGCCGACGCACTGCAAAGCGTCACGGTCACCGAACCGGACATACAGCAAGCCGTGGTGATTGGTGTGCTGGCAAAACTGCGGGCGTTACACACAAACGCTGCACCAACAAACCAACGCAATACCCACCAAAACAACCTGAGCCCGTGGCAACAACACGACGGCTGGCGTGTCACCCCGTTCGCAGAGTATTCTTTTTTGGTGAGCACGATAGCGCCCCAGCCCGCTGCTACATCAACCACGACCGAGTATCGTGTGCTGGTGCAACAGGACAACGAGCACACGGTGATCACACTGAACGACACCAGAACCGTCACACTTTCCAACCGTCACATCCACTGGCAAAACAATACCGTACAGATCACTGACGACCGGATGAGCCTGCTTTGTCATACCCGCTACCAACAGCCGTATATGATTGTTGGCATCACAAAGCCGCAGGCAAAAGCACACAACGGCGCAGCACAGTACCACCAGCAGATACTGACCTTTCATGCCACCGCAACAGTGCCCTCTGCTCAGACAGTCTCGGCTAACTCGCTGACATCACCCATGCCAGGGCAAGTACTGCAGATTAACGTGGCCGTTGGCGACACTGTCGACGTCGGTGATACATTACTGGTGGTAGAAGCCATGAAAATGGAACACGCCATCAAAGCACCCGTGAGCGGTACGGTCACGCAGCTTTTTTGTGGTGAGCGAGACCGCGTTGATGCCAACGCCGTGTTACTGGCACTGGAATAGACTACGCTTTTTGGCAAACAGATTCATTAACACCCATAAAACCCATAACACCTCAGGAGACCGTCACCATGGCCACACCCAAAATGCCACAACCTGCACCCTACGCTGTCGACGTTGAAGCCGGCAAAAACTATTTCTGGTGTTCATGTGGCGAAAGCTCAAACCAGCCCTTCTGCGATGGCTCACACAAGGACACCGAATTCACACCGGTAAAATACACCGCCGAAGAAAGTAAAAAGGTATTTTTCTGTGGCTGCAAAATCACCGGTAACGTGCCGCTCTGTGACGGATCACATAATAATATGTAAGACGCTCGGCACTGTTATTGACAACAGCGGTGTTTTCTATAAAAATGCGCCGCCTAAACCGACAGCACTTAGTTAAACTGCGTCGACACACGGGAAATACACACATGAATTATTCAAACAGAGATCGCAATAAAAATAGTTAAGCTCCCGTGACAACCGGGGGCCTAACCTGTCGCCCGGCCGATGCACTGCACTCATGACGTTCAATTTCATTGAATCAATGACGCAATAAAAACCCCGGACGACCCCAGTCTCCGGGGTTTTTTGCGTTTACAGACCGGGGAAACAACAACAGTAGACGCGCCGTTCAGAGGAAAGGGATATGCCCATTCAATTACAGCTAAATAAAGGTAAGGTACCGGTAAAAATATTTACCAAAGATGTTGACGAGCGATCATTGGATCAGCTGGGTAATCTTGCACAGATGCCCTTTATTCACAAACACGTCGCGGCAATGCCGGATGTGCATGCCGGTATCGGTGCTACTGTCGGTTCTGTCATTCCAACCAAAGGCGCTATCATTCCCGCCGCTGTTGGCGTAGATATCGGCTGTGGCATGAACGCCGTGCGGCTATCGCTGAAAGCGCATGATTTGCCTGACAGTCTGGTGCGAATACGCTCGGCAATCGAGGCGAAAGTACCGGTTGGCAGAGCCTCGCATGCCAGCGAAGCCGTCGAGGCTTCCACACTCAACCAGATTGCGCATCACCTGCAACCGGTTACCGACAAGCATCCGGGCTTAACCAAAATGACGCGTAACATCAGCCGTACCTGGAGTCGACAAGTCGGCACGCTCGGTGGCGGCAATCATTTTATTGAGCTGTGTCTTGATGAAGCGGACGATGTCTGGGTAATGCTGCACTCGGGTAGCCGAGGCGTTGGCAACATCATAGGAAGATACTTTATCAGCAAAGCACAAAAGGATATGGGACGGCTACTGGGCAACCTGCCCGACAAAGATCTGGCGTATTTTGAAGAAGGCACCGAACACTTCGACGATTATGTAGAAGCAGTGAACTGGGCACAGGACTATGCCATGATCAACCGTCGGGAAATGATGCGTCTGGTCATCGACGCCATACAACCCTTTTTACCGGCGTTTGAGACGAGTCGAGAAGCGATTAACTGTCACCACAATTATGTGGAAAAAGAAAATCACTTCGGTGCCGACGTCTATGTCACCCGAAAAGGTGCTATCAGCGCGTACGAAGGACAACTGGGCATCATACCCGGCAGTATGGGTGCCAAGTCGTTTATCGTGCGAGGTTTAGGTAACGCACAGTCGTTCTGTTCCTGCTCTCATGGCGCAGGCAGAAAAATGAGCCGAACCGCTGCCAAAAAAGCCTTCACCGCAGCCGACCTTAAACACCAAACCGAAGGGGTCGAGTGCCGCAAGGACAACGATGTGATTGACGAAATACCCGGTGCCTACAAAGACATTGAGACCGTCATGAACAATCAACGCGACCTGGTAGCGGTGGTACACACTCTTAAACAAGTGGTTTGTGTTAAGGGTTAAACAAGACGGGAGTGGATAAGCTCCCGTCTATACCAACAGTAATTGACGCATTACCCCGAGAGCCATTATGACAGGCTAATCATGCACTGCTTCTCGGCAGAGGTATAAGCTGCTTCAACCAATGCCAGTGTTTTGAGGTTATCCGAGCCTGATGTCTGTGGCTCCACCCCACGCGTTACACAATCAAGAAAATGTTGCTGAATGCTCAGCACACTCTCCTGAATGTTGTGCCACGGCTTTTCTGCCCACGGTAGCAAGACCGGGGACACATCGCGTTGCCTCTCGGATACGCCGTGCACACTTAACCTGTAACCAGCGTCGAGTCGAAGCGTCCCTCTTGATCCGTCAATCTCCAGTAGTGACTCAGGAAACGTCTCGGGAAATCGTTGAGTTGCATAGGAACAGTCGACCACACTGGTAGCACCATTTTCATGGTTGAGTAACATAGTCGCTACATCTTCACCTTGTATAGCAGGATTCATTCGGCGAGTCGTGGCTGCAATATGGCTGACATCGCCCAGAAAAGCTCGGGCAATATCCAACAGATGGATACCAAGATCCTCGATAATGAAGCGCTGCCCTTCTGCCAAATATGGCTGACCCGAAAATACATCGTAACCAGAGCGAAAACTCACTCGACCGAAAAAAGGGTCTCCAATCTCACCGGATTTAACGACCTGCAATGCCGCCTGGACAGCCGATTGCCAGCGAAAATTCTCGTGCACCATTAACGTCTTGTTGGCGCTTTTTGCTGCAGCCACCATTGCGTGCGCATCTTCCATAGTGTCGGCAAAGGGTTTTTGACAAATGATATGAACCTTTGCCTGAGCCGCCAATTCGACCAACAAACGATGAGTACTGACCGTGGTGATAATATCAACAAAATCGAACCCGCCGGCAGCCAGCATGTCAGCTGCGTCACTGTAAGTCCGCTTGATATGGAAGGCCCGCGCAGTCGATTGCAGTCGCACCGGATCTGTATCGCACAAAGCAACAATCTCAACGCCGGGTATATCTCGCCATGCATGCAAATGATTCTGTGCAAAAAATCCGCAACCGATAACTGCACCTTTCATGACCGTCTCCCAGTGGTTTTAGTTGACAAGAATAGAATACACGACCAGACGCATACCTGAACACTCGGGTCACGCTACGACAGACATTGCTTGAAGAATCCAGGGAGCCTATCGACGGGCTGTTTTCATTAGAGGACGATGACGATAAGGCCGTGAAACGGACAGAGGCAGATGAAGTTCAGAAACGATCTCCTCTCAGCGGCAAAGATTGCAGCAGCAATGTGGCGTTCCGGCCAGAGCGCATTTCCCAATCTGCTAGACTTCAGCGCGGGCAACGTTGCTGCTCTCAACAGTTCCGGTCAGAGCGCATTTCCCAATCTGCTAGACTGGAGACGGCAATGAGGCTCGGCGAGATACAGTTCCGGTCAGAGCGCATTTCCCAATCTGCTAGACTCCGGGGTTAATGTTCAGTCGAACTTGTACAGTTCCGGTCAGAGCGCATTTCCCAATCTGCTAGACTTTCGCATTCTCAAACCGGCACTCCTTGTAAGTTCCGGTCAGAGCGCATTTCCCAATCTGCTAGACTTTTGATCTCGGCATGCATGCGTTCTATCTTGGTTCCGGTCAGAGCGCATTTCCCAATCTGCTAGACTACGGGGTGCGTTGAGCGTTCAGGGTGAGGAGTTCCGGTCAGAGCGCATTTCCCAATCTGCTAGACTCAACCAGAAATGAAGCCTCAAGCTTCGTTTGTTCCGGTCAGAGCGCATTTCCCAATCTGCTAGACTCTACCTGATCAGCTAACTTATGACCGAACAGTTCCGGTCAGAGCGCATTTCCCAATCTGCTAGACTGGATTCTCGGGATCACCCACTACAAAGTCAGTTCCGGTCAGAGCGCATTTCCCAATCTGCTAGACTTGAGGTCGTTTCGATGAGTAGCCGCCACG
>CALDUO010000002.1 GCA_937923745.1 uncultured Granulosicoccaceae bacterium | reverse complement strand
ACAGGCCGTCCAGCCTGAGACCATGCAGTCAGGGGATGAGCCTGTGTTATTGGCGGCGTCAGAGCGGTACGGTCAACCCGTTGTGGTGTCGGCCATTTTGACCCGTGAAGACGGCAGGCGCTGGAATACCCGGTGGAGTCGTTATTTTAACGAGCAGGTCACTGATCAGTCTTTCACAGCGCCGTCGCTGGACAGGGCGTTGCAACAGGGCATAGGTTGGATCACGGGTTCAGGCAGTGTCGACCCCGTGTTAAGTCGCAATGCAGGCAACCAAAGTGGTAACGGGTTCTCTTCGCGAGGCACTGGCCTGACTGCCGGTGAAAGTCTGATCTGGGTAGGTGGTGTTGTCACCACTGCGCAGTATGCGAAACTCATTAACATGATCAGCGACATTGATGGCGCGCGCGTGGTCTACCCCAAAGAGGTCAACCAGTCGGGCGTGTTGCTGGGTATTCAGCCACAGTCGGTCGCGCAAACGGTCGCCGCAAGATTGTCGCAGTCCGGTGTGATTCGTCAGTCGAATTTCTCACCGTTGGCAGAGGCCGGACCACTGGCCGCGCGCGCTGATATCTTTATGCAATATGACCAGTGACCCATCACCGGTTCATCCGCAAATACCCTTTTCGTTTGATAACACCACGGCCAGCACGTTTGATCTATTCTGGGCGGGAGACAACGGTGTTGCTATAGAGGCTGTTGAAGCGCTGGCTGCAGGAGAGGGACAGGATGCCCAGATCTTTTTAAGCGGTAGCGCCGGCTGCGGCAAAACCCATTTACTGATGGCGGCCTGTCAGCGAGCATCGGCGACCGGGTTCCGAATTGCGTATCTGTCTGCCGCTGATATTCAGGTAGCAGCGTCTCTTGAAGGTCTGGAGCAAGTTGATCTTGTGTGCCTCGATAACATGGATCAACTGCCTCGCCAACCGGAATCGGAGGAAGCGCTCTTTCATTTTATAAACCGTGCCCGTGAGCATCACGCGCGGTTGTTAATAGCGTCTCGTGTGTCACCGGTGCAGTTACGAATTCAGTTACCGGACCTGGCAACGCGCCTTGCGTGGGGTGCGTCGTTTAAGCTGGCACCGGTACCTGAAGAGGCTTTGGGCGAACTGCTGGTGTGGCGAGCGGGTCACTTGGGGTTAACGCTTGGCAGCGATGAGGTTAATTACTTGTTGAACCGGTTTCCGCGCGACCCGGTTTCGTTGTTAAATGCGCTTGGTACGCTTGATCAGGCATCAATGCAATTACAGCGACGCATCACGACTGCTTTGATTCGGGAGGTTCTGGTTCGCTCAGAAAGTCACTAGCACCGACGCCAGCTATGCGCATTTTTTCGTATTTTGCGTAAAAGATACAACCCAGAAACAACAGCATGCTAAAAATGACCACCAACATGGCCAGCCAGCGATCAGGATCGTTGTTGTACGCAAAATCAACACCCACCGTAAAATAAAACATCGTCAGGAAACTGGTCCACGCATGCGTGTAGGTTTTGCCATGCAATAACCCCCGCAAAGGAAACAACAGTGGTACCACCAAAATAATCAGTAAAAACGCACGCGGGATTTCTTTAGGGGGTGAGATCCATGTGATCCAGTTCATCAGTACAGCCAACAACCCAAAGTAACCAATCAGGGTGGCATAGCGCGAGACTTTTATAACGGTTGATTGTGCAGGCATTAGTGTGTGTTCAGCTGTGTGGCTATCTTGGCAACCCGTTTTCCGAGTGCCTGGCAGAGTTCGCGTTCTTCGTCGCTCAAAGGGATGTTCCCGTCTTCACCGGCCATGTGGCTGGCGCCGTAGGGCGTGCCGCCTGAGGCTGTTTTCATCAGTGCAGGTTCACTGTACGGAATGCCGGTAATCAACATACCGTGATGTAGTAATGGCACCATCATCGTTAACAGTGTTGCCTCTTGTCCACCATGCAGACTGCCGGTTGAGGTAAATACCGCGGCAGGTTTGCCCGAGAGTGTGCCCCGAAACCACTGTGGCGAGGTTTGATCCAGAAAGTATTTAAGTGAGGCCGACATATTACCGAAGTGCGTCGGACTGCCGATAATAAGACCATCGATGCCTTGCAGGTCGTCAAGTGTTATGTAGGGCGCGCCCGTTGGTGGCACGGCTGGCAGCGTGGCATTGGTATCGGGTGTGACAGGCGGCACGGTTCTGAGTTTGGATGAGCACTGGCTCACAGATTCTACCCCACGGGCTATTTGGTTTGCCATTGTGGCCGTGTTACCACTTTCAGAATGGAAGAGGATCAGGATTTCTGTCATTGGCCGAAAAGATCAGGGTAAGCTGGTGAATAGCGTGCAGCGACTCGCTGTTACTTTACCAGACTGTCGGGACATTATCAGTGGTATGTTGTCCTGCAGCTGGAAACCAGATGCACCAATAACAATAAAAATAAATGGTGACTGCTGTGCATACCGAAACTACACAACGTTTCGCAGATGAGTTTACAGGTAAACTCAAACTCGAATTCATACTCAATGAGTTATTGTCCGACGGACTCGTTGATTCCGGCAACGCAAAACTGTTGTCGTCTCTTGCCACATCGCCCCGGGGTGGGTCATCCCGTTCCCGTGATCAGGCCTCCGGTAAAGCGCCCGACCAAGGTGCTCTTGAGCGTATTGCCAATAGCGGCTGGACCAGCGCTAAAGACGGCAAAACCCGCATCGATCTAGACTTCCTGACACGCTGGTTGGCAGAGAAGGTTGATCTGTCCTGGCATCGTATTGATCCATTAAACGTTGACGTACCCAGTGTAACGGCAGTGACGTCACACGCCTATGTGTCGCGCTACAATGTTATCTGTCTGGAAGTACACAGTAACTATGTGGTGTTTGGAACAGCGGAGCCGTTTTTTACCGAGTGGCAACAGGAGCTCAGCCGAATTCTTGGTAAAGAGATTCGACTGGTTATCTGTAACCCGGCAGATATTACTCGCTTTCTGGCTGAATTTTACTCGTTGTCCAAGTCAGTGTTGGGTGCGAAAAAAGAACAGATTAAAGCCTCCGGCAGCAGCGCGGTACAGAACCTTGAGCAACTCATGGATCTGGGGCGCAGCGGCAAACTCGAAGCAGACGATTCACACGTTGTCTCTATTGTTGACTGGCTACTGCAGTATGCGTACGAGCAGCGGGCCAGCGATATACACCTTGAGCCACGACGTGACGATGGCGGTGTGCGATTTCGCATTGATGGCTCCATGCAACAAGTTTATGAAATGCCTGCGCCAGTGATGGCAGCGGTGACCAGTCGCCTCAAAATTTTGGGTCGTATGGACGTTTCCGAAAAACGACGTCCCCAGGATGGTCGTATGAAAACCCGCAATGGTGATGGTCGTGAGGTAGAGCTGCGTATCTCAACTATGCCCACTGCGTTCGGTGAAAAGATGGTGATGCGTATCTTTAATCCCGATGTGCTGGTGCGCAGTCAGTCAGAACTTGGCTTTGAAACGCGTGAGGCAACGATCTGGAACGATATGATTCGACAGCCGAACGGTATTATTTTGGTGACGGGCCCGACCGGTTCCGGTAAAACCACCACGCTCTACAGTAGTTTGCAGCAGCTTGCAACACCTGATGTGAACGTGTGCACGATTGAAGATCCTATCGAACTGGTCGTACCGAGTTTTAATCAAATGCAGGTGCAGCACAATATTGATCTCGACTTTGCGCAGGGTGTCAGAACGTTGCTTCGACAGGATCCCGATATTGTGATGGTTGGTGAGATTCGTGACCGTGAAACGGCTGACATGGCGGTGCAGGCGGCCCTTACCGGGCACTTGGTTTTATCAACCCTACACACTAACGACGCACCGTCAGCAGTGACTCGTCTGCTTGAGTTGGGTGTGCCGTACTATCTGATTCGATCAACACTGCTGGGCGTTATTGCACAGCGACTGGTCAGAACGTTCTGTCCGGAGTGTAAAGCGCCGGTCGAGTGTGACTCCGAACAATGGGATGCACTGGTCAATCCGTGGAAAGCACCGGCACCTGCAAAAATCAATAAAGCAGTGGGTTGTGAGACCTGTCGCGAGACAGGCTTTCACGGACGTGCCGCTATTTATGAGTTGTTGGAAATGACGCCAGGGCTCAGGGCGCGTGTTACACCCGACGCTGATCTCGAAAAAATGCGGATACAGGCGTACAACGATGGTATGCGGCCGCTAAGAATGGCCGGTCTGAAAAAGGTAGCACAGGGGTTAACTTCCGTTGAGGAGATCATGAAAGTGGCGCCGGCGCCGTTGGCCGAAACGGGTGTTGCAGCGCCAGCTGTCAAGGCTGCGTAAAGGCGTATTCCGCAGCCTCACCCAACGGACAGACGTGTTATGGTGTGCGTCAAAGCCGTAGGGTTGGTGTGGCCTATCGGCTGAGTTCGCTGCTTTATATCCGGGAGACGTAGATCAAATGAAACGCTCGCAATTGAGGTCTGTGCACTGGAGCTTTTGGTTAATCGCCGTATTGTTGCTGCTGTGGAATGCCATGGGGGTGTTAAATTACCTCGTGCAGACCATGAACCCAGAGGCGGTTGCGGCAATGCCCGAATCTCATCAAGCGCTGATTGAACAGCGACCGGCATGGGCGACGGGTGCGTTTGCACTGGCCGTGTTCGGTGGGGTAATTGGCTGTCTTTTTCTGCTGTGTCGACTCCGTATCGCGCTGTACTTTTTTTGGGTGTCACTGGTGTGCGTTATCGTTCAGATGATCCCAACGATACAACTGGCGAGTACCTTTGAATTTTCGATTTTCGAACTT
>CALDUO010000001.1 GCA_937923745.1 uncultured Granulosicoccaceae bacterium | reverse complement strand
AGGTGATGTCCAGTCGCTTCATATCGCCCAAATAGCCAGTGGCGGTCATGGGTGAGCCACGGTCCTGGTGCAGGGTCAGTTGTCCTGGCTCAATCCGGTATCGGGCTGCGGCTTCATTCATCAGTTGCGCGGCCAGTGCGCTATTCTCTTTAAGGGATACCATCCATGCAACGACAAAGCGGCTGAACAAATCTGTAACGGCGTATAGTGACAGGTAGACACCGCGAGCGACCAGTGCCAGCTTGGTTATATCCCATGTCCAAACCTCATTAGGCGACATCGCGCTAAGCCGTGGTATGGCATGATGTTGCGCGGGTCGTTGCTGTCGGCGCTCACCATTTTCGCCTTTCTCACGCATGATTCTGTGCATAGTGCTCACAGAGCACGGCGCCTGTCCCAGTTCCAGTAAACACTGATAAACCTGTGCGGGCGGTTGATCACGATAAGCCTCGCTTTGCAGCAGTTGCTTAACGTCTTTACGTTCTACTGTGCAAAGTGCTCTGGGTTGTGGAGACTCTTTACGAGAGCGCTTCTTTGTGTGCGCACCAACCAGCCCTGCACGGCGTTGTAGCACACTGCTACGATTAAGGCCCAGAACCCGGCAGGTACCACTCATCGATGCATTTCGAGGACGTTCGGCGATCGCCAAACTCACGGCGTATTCCCATTGTTCGAACGATCGACAATCGACAATACTTTTTTTTGGATATCCAGGTAGTCGTTTGCCAGATCAAGTTCATTCCTGAGCTTCAATACTTGCTTTTCCAATTTCTCGATCTGGCGTTGCTCTGGTGATTTCAATGGGGAGGGACCGGGCACAGACTTTTCAAGACCTTCAAAACCATTGGCAGCATACTCTTTGCGCCAGTCAGATAGCTGATTGCTATACAGTTTTTTCCGACGCAACAGAGCTCCCAGCTCTCCGTGTTTACAGGCATCGGCTTCTTGAATAATCCTCAGCTTGTAGTCGGCCTTGAATATACGTCGTGTTCTTTTCTCAAGCTTCGAGTCCGGTTGAACCTGAGTATCCGGACGTGCTGATTGCGCTTTAGGCATTGCTTATATTCCTGTTTCCATAGCCCTGAAATCTATGTTATCCCATTTTGTCGTTGTATGGGATCAGGTTGACATATAGCCCAGTCAATAATGAGATGGCAAACGCTGCTTAACTAAATGTCCGTTCGTGCTGGGGAGATTTAATGCCGAACAATATCATTAGAACATGCTTGCTAGATTAAAAATCATGCTGCGCTGCAGGCGCGCAAACCAACATCGCAACACCGCGGCTCAACTTGAGAAGATTATGAGGATTTTACTCGGCACAGCTCTGCCATTCCTTGGCGTTTTTTTGTCCGATCATCGTCATCTATGTCCACCGTGTGCCTGCGTACCCGTGCCACCCGGATATCGACGTTCCTGCCTAACGCCTTCATGGGGCCAGAGATCATCATAGACTAGCGTTGCTCTTTTGCCTGTGGTTTGATTGGTGAAGATTGACTGACGCGGTGAGAGCAGCAACCATTGTCTGTAAGCGGCTAGAGAATATCTGATAAGATCAGGCCTGCGCTGCCCGTGAGTACATGCGACGGGGGAATCCTGCTGGACCAATTCATACCTGAACTTGCTCCGGAATAAACGCGAGCAGTACCCATGACAAACACAATATCCTCAGTACCCTCCACAGACAACATACTGGCCGGTGTTGCGTTGATGCTTGGGTTTTGTATTACCGCTCCGTTGCTGGATGTCGCAGCAAAGCTTGCATCCTCCAGTGTGCCGGTGGGGCAGATAACGGCGGCACGCTTTATGTTGCAGTGCGCTTTAATGGCACCGTTTATTGGGTTCATGCGGCTATCCATGTATGTGCCGCGTGAACAATGGTTGCCGTTGATTTCGCGGGCGTTACTGCTGCTTTTTGCCACCTTTTGTTTCATCACGGCGATCCGCGTGATGCCACTTGCCGACGCACTGGCTATTGTGTTCGTGGCACCATTCATTGTGTTATTAGTGGGTAAATTTTATCTGGGTGAAGATGTTGGCCCTCGCCGTATTGGGGCGTGCATGGTGGGATTCGTTGGTGTCTTGTGTGTCATCCAGCCGAGCTTTGCAGCCTTTGGTGCAGTGGCGCTGATACCACTTGGTACGGCAGTCGCTTTTGCTTTCTACATTCTTGTGACGCGAGGGCTGTCACGTCGTATGCATCCTGTGGCCCTGCAGTTTCACACTGGCCTGATCGCCAGCCTGTTTTGCATTCCTGTACTACTGCTGGCGCAAGGCTCGGGTTCTGATTTACTGGATCCGGTGTGGCCACACGGGATTGCGTGGGTGTGGCTGTTTGGCGCTGGATTTTTTGCAACACTGAGCCATATGATGATGACGTATGCGCTATCGTTAGCACCCTCAGCCACGCTGGCGCCGCTGCAGTATTTTGAGCTGCCGGTTGCCACTCTGTTCGGTTACCTTGTTTTCCATGATTTCCCAAACAACCTGAGTCTACTGGGTATCGCTATTATTATTGCTGCCGGGCTGTATATGATTCACCGAGAGAGAGT
This sequence comes from uncultured Granulosicoccaceae bacterium, assembly GCA_937923745.1. GTDB lineage: Bacteria > Pseudomonadota > Gammaproteobacteria > Granulosicoccales > Granulosicoccaceae > CALDUO01. Next base: position 39,522 of record CALDUO010000001.1, on the reverse strand, counting down.
GACAGCCAATCAGCTGATCACCGAGCGCGCAGCCCCACCGATCTAACAGCTTGGGCGTCGGTTGGCAACCCATTGAGTTCTGGAGTACAGGAGTACAGGAGTTCTGGAGTACAGGAGTACAGGAGTACAGGAGTTCAGCAGGAGCGTAAGTTATCTGTTTGCACAGCACAGTCATAGCCTTTGCTTTTACTACTGTCTTTTAACAGATAAGCGGGTACACCCGTCACCCTAATGCCCATGAAGGTAGGCAGTACCGACTTGACAAGGCCGATAGTCACCATGTTTCGATACCTTAGATTGGCGACAGGTATCGATATGTTGGAAACAGTGCTCGGTAGCAGTCACGGTAGGGGAAAGGTATTATTTGAGCTACAGTAAATCCGTTTGATGACTGAATCCCGGTAGACTGATGTGTAACTGTTATCACTTGTACAGATGTTTGTTTGGCACCGGAGCCAAGTGTGTCTGATCACGAGCTCACGCTATATTTTATGGTCATCGGCGCACGTAGAGTTGGCCTTGCGGGGCGTAAGTCGGTTTGATCTGTCCCGTGTATTGCTGTCAACTATAGATTGCTACAGTGTTCGGTAAGTTGTGTCGTGTTTTTTCCTGTTTGCTGCTGATGTTATTTGTACTGCCTTTGACTAATAGGTACTGTGAGTTAAAAGCGTAATACTCAAGCATGGTTGAAAATTAATCGTCAGCTATGTTGCCGAGTTGGTACAACGCGATAGGCAAGGGAATGACCAGAATAGTCTGGTACGCCTGCCTGAATGCATACGCACTGTATTAGCTCTATTGACTGTTTTGCCAGCTGAATGAGGCGCATTCTGAAAGACAATGCTCATCGTCCGACAATGCCCGTTCCTGTTTAATAGTACATGCCAGAGTTTTGGAAGTGTGTCATAACAGGGATGATCCATAGCATATAAAATCAGGCATGCTTTGTTGAGACGAAACTTGTATGAATGAGGCTGGTGAGTAATCAGTAGTAGGGCGAATTTATTGAGGCTGTTGGTCGGAGAAACCAGAGTGAGCCTTGGGTGACGTCTTTCGTTAAGCGTGTTTGATTTTCGATCGCGCTGGCGGGATATTGGGTTCTGTGCCCGGGGTGGTGGCACCACTTTGTGAGTCTTTGGCCGGGATATTGACTATTTTGTCCGGGTTTGACTTGATGGCGGCCTCGCGCCTTTCAGCCTTGTCTGTATACATGCGATTGTCTGCAATGTTCATTAGAGCCTCTAAGTGGTCTCCTTCTGCCGGAAAATAAGCATGCCCAACACTCAAACCAATGTTAACGCTCTTACCGTTTAGCACAAAGGGCGTTGTTGTAATACTGCGTAAGCGTTCCCTGGTTTTATTCATGGCGTCCTCATCTGAGGTCTCGCAAATCATTGCAAACTCATCGCCTGCGAGTCGTGCTGCGAAGTGAGCGTCGCCTATGGCGGCAAGAAGTCGCGCTGAAAAATCCTGCAATAGTTCATCTCCTACCGCATGACCCAGTTGATCATTGACTTGTTTGAAGCCGTCAATGTCAAAGTAGAAAATAGTTCTGCCATTGCCTGGCGTTTCATCCGCTTTAATAGACGCTTGAGCATGCTCGTAGAAGTGGCTGCGATTAGGCATATCGGTGAGTGAATCATGCAGTGCTCTGTGTTTGAACGCAGTGCGCTCTTCCTGAAGTTTTTTCATGGCAATTCGGGCTTGGCGCTCGAACTGCGCAATCAGTAATGACGAAACGACAATGCCGGCAACAAGAGAAACCACTCTGTCACCGATCTGAGTGTTTCTCGGTAGTTCGCTGGGCGGAAGCAACAACATGATGTCCATGACACTAATCACCACCAATCCAGTTACTGTGACGGATGCCCATAATTTTATCGTGTTGGCGCCTGCTGAGAATATTGCAGCGAGCACAATTAATAGTGTCAGTGGAGCCGCTGGAGCCTGCAAACCTCCGTTGAAACCCATTTCGCCAAAGACCTGAAAGGCCAGGGAGAAGGTGTAGATGTGTCCTGCAGTGGCTGCATTGGTGCTGTAACGGCAGGCCATGATCGCGCATACGGCCAGGATTGAAGATACTGTAGAGACGCCTGCAATCTCGGCTGAGCCATATACCTGTGCGCTTACTACCGCGTAAGCAACATAGACTATGCCTGTCAGAATGCTCACAAGTAGCGCACGGGCGCGCTTGACGTTGTCGTCGTAGCAGTGCGGCCGCCGATCGCTGGCAATCCAGTCAGCTGTTAACTGTCTAATTCCTTCTAGCATCCTTGACTATCGTACGTTCGAGAAACTCCTCAGGCGGTATCGGCCGCCGTTTTGGCCACTTCAGGCGATTGGAGAGCAAAGTCATCAATAAAACGAACATGGAGGGTGAATTGTGAGGTTCTGCGGATAAACCACTGGTGAAAATTTGAAAAAGGGGAGAGGCAAACCACGCTTTGCTACGCTTAGCCGCCACTGATGGCGCTGTAATTGTTAAACGGTCATGGGATTTAGGCTGGGGTGGTTTAAATGTGATCTGTCTTCCAATTGCCCGTTAGCCTTTAATGGCACAGGCCACGATACTATTTAGTGAAGCATACAATACTGAATCATCACCATCGCATTCGGTGCTGAAGGATATCCGCATAACCTATGGTCGCTGCGGCACCACACCTTTATACCGCGACATTAATGCGGGGTCTATATCGTCATCATCGTAGACGCCGAGTACGATACCCCGTCGCCTTGAGCGTCCGGTTTTGTCGATAATGTCGGTATCTGAAAAAGTGGTGCGTTGTGACTGCCTGCGTGCCCAGCTCGACAGGCGTTCGTACATGAGCGTTATTGTGGATTCTGCGCCAGTGGTTTTTCCAAGGTCGTCGAGTTCGTTCGGATCATTGAGTCGGTCGAACAGCATGGGGCGAAACCCGCCTTCTGCGTGCATGAACGTGTAGCGTTCATCAGCAATCATAAACAGCCTGGCATCGGCGGGTGTCAGGTTCAGACGTTCGCGTATGGGTGTCAGTGAGTAGTCGTATTCGCTCACGGCAAATTCGCGCCAGTTGTCGGGTGTCTCACCGTGCAGAAATGGCATCAGTGATTTGCCTTCAACGATATGTCCTTGCGGTTCGCCACCGGCGTAGTCAATAAAAGTGGCTAATAAATCGATGTTCTCAACAAGCGCGTCACAGACTGTGCCTCGCGTGGCGTCCGCGTCAGCGGACGGGTCAAAAATAAGCAATGGTACTTTTACTGACGGCTCGTGAAAGAGATCCTTTTCGCCAAGCCAGTGATCTCCCATGTAGTCACCGTGATCAGAAGTGATGACTATCATGGTATTTTTATCTTGCCCGGTGGCTTTCAGATGCGCAAAGAGTCTGCCCATTTGATCGTCGCATTGTTTGATGAGTCCCATGTAAGCCGGTAGTACGGTGTTGCGCACTTCATCACGTCGGAAGGCCTGGCCTATCACGTTATTCATAAACTGCTCGTACACCGGGTGAGGATGCATGCGCTCCGACTCCGCACGGTTCACAGGCAACAGGTGATCGGCGGTGTACAGGTTGTGATAGGGCGCTGGTACGATATAGGGCCAGTGGGGCTTTATATAAGAGAGGTGGCATAGCCACGGGTTATTGGCTGTGCGTTGACTGTCGAGAAATGCCATAGCGGTGGTAGTTAACCACGGGGTTTCGGAATCTGACTCAATGATGTTGGCCGGTTTGCCGGCGTTTTTCATAAAGTAACCGGAGGCCAGCATGCCGTTGTCATCGACGCCTGCATTGGCAAAATCGTGCCATGGATTATCACCTTCATAACCACGCGAGTGCAGATACTGATTATACGCTGACGGGCCGGGATCATAGTCGCCATCGGGCCCCTGGCCCCAGAGACCATCGTCCCGTGTGAAGATATCGAACCCACACTCGGCAATGCGCGCGCCTATTATGCTGTCGCGGCTAATGCCCAGGCGATCAAAACCGGCATGATCGACCCGCATATGCGTTTTGCCGATCAGCCATGTGTCCATACCCAATGGACGCAGATGATCACCCATGGTCATTTCACCGACTTTGAGCGGAAAGCCATTCCACGCAGCGCCATGACTGTGCACGTATCGTCCGGTGTAGCAGGACATGCGTGCCGCCCCGCATACCGGCGACTGCACATAACATTGGGTAAATCGCACACCTCGCTCGGCAATGCTATCGATATGTGGCGTATGCAGGTGAGGGTGTCCGGCGCAGCTCAGGTAGTCGAACCGGAGTTGGTCGAACATAATAAAAAGAACGTTTTGCCGTGCGCTCATGTTTTCCTGCTTTTGTTTGTTAATGGACTGAGATGTTAATGTGCCCGGGTGACCCTGTCTTCTGATATGCCCACCGATATGCCTCCTGAGCCGTCCCCTGAGCCGTCTACTGAGCCGTCCCCTGAGCCGTCTACTGAACTATCCTCTGAACTGTCCTCTGAACCGCCCGATTTCGGACGACCCGTTTTTTAGCCGCCCGTTGTCAATTGACCCGATGCCAGTCGATCCGGTTTTTGCGTTACCCAGCGTTGTCAGTTGGCCTACCTGTTATTCACAACGCCAGCGTGAAAGCCGTCTTGATTCGACTGTGTCCTCTGGCCGGGACTTCGATCGAGCTCCACCCAAAAACGCCGGGTCAGCAGCTTAAATTGAGCACTCTACCTCCAGCACCCTAAATTCAACAGTTTTGCCTGGTTTGTTCACATGGCAATTGCTGTGGCGTGGCACTCGGTGTCGGGTGTGTGCTTGTTTTGCCTTTAAGCTATCTTCGGGTTTGTCCCTGGCGCCAATCCCAAATCCAAACGTCGAACCAAATCCAAACGCTGGGCCAATCTGTGGACTGAGCTGTGGTTGATTTTGCACGCCAGTTGGGGCCAGAGTCGATGTTGTTGTCATGCTGCTGCCCTGTCTATAAAGACTACCAGCTGCGCTTATGTGGCGCTAATGCAGCCCGCGCTGTTGACAGTCTTGACGCAACGTCACTATAATTTTCGGAACATTGTTCCATTTCTTGCGACAATGGCTCCAAAGTAGGTTTTTGGCACGGTTTGTAGCCATTTGCGTTCTGCCAAATAGTGGTCGCCAAGCTGTTGCCCAGCTATTAGCAAGGCCGCTGCAAGGCCGCTGGGTGCAGGGCGCATTGTGAACCGTTTTATCGGTACAGAGCTGGTGGCCCCGTCAATTTTGCCGTCAATTGTGGGTGTTTATCTCTGGCATTACACACCGAAAATTGCCGTGACGGTATCAATACCACTTGGAGGGGTATGCTAGTCTCGTAGCATGTCGGTGATCGGCGGGGTCAGGCTCCGCGGAACAAAAGGCAGTGGTAAACAATAAAACCTCGCAGCAACTCAACAATAGCGCAGGTGATATTTCAATGCAGATTGTAAGGATCTGACATTTAACCATCCAATGGAGGATGAAACGATTATGAGTTCAAGATTTACCAAGCTCGCACTGGGTGCAGCAATAGGCAGTTTATTCTCTGGCGGTGTCCTCGCCAGCGATCTTGTCATCACCTTTGATGACCTCAACCCCGACAAAAAGGCAGCGTACGAAGCAGCCGTCGAAGCCTTCAAGGCAGCAAACCCTGACATCAATGTCACAGCCAACAACGGTGATCGTGAAGCTCACAAAGGCACCATTCGAAATGCGCTGCAAAACGATGCGCCAGACGTCATTACCTGGTACCCCGGCAACCGCATGGGTCCTTTCGTAGATGCCGGTCTTTTTGCTGATATCTCCGACCTTTGGGCATCTGACCCCAACCTGTCAACAAATTTTGAAGCCATCAAGCCCACAATGAGCCGTGACGGTAAGCAGTGGGGCGTGCCTTACTCTTATTATCAGTGGGGCGTCTACTATCGCAAAGACATCTATGACAAGCTGGGTCTGACCGAGCCTGCTACATGGGACGAGCTGCTGAGCAACTGTGATGCGCTCAAAGAAGCCGGTGTGACACCGTTTACCATTGGTACCAAGTTCTTATGGACTGCGGCAGGTGTGTTTGACTACCTCAACCTGCGTACCAACGGCTACGACGTTCACAACGATCTGACCGCTGGCAAAATCAAGTACACCGACGATCGCATTCGTAACACCTTCGCCAACTGGGAAACCATGCTGGATCGTTGTACCTTCGTCAGCACGCATGCCACCATGTCATGGCAGGATGCAATTTCACCGTTCGCCAATGGTGATGCTGCGATGTACGTGATGGGCAACTTCTCTGTGGGTCAGTACAAAGAAGCAGGCTTAACCGACGATCAGATCGACTTCTTCCAGTTCCCGGAAATCACCCCCGGACTGCCACGCGCTGAAGAAGCACCGGCTGACGCTTTCTTTATTCCGGCTAACGCGACAAACATGGAAAACGCCAAGAAATTCCTCGCATTCGTCGCGACGCCTGAAGTACAGGGCGACTGGAACAAAGCCATTGGCCAACTGCCACCTAACGCTGCGGCAGAAATCAATACCGACGACAAGTTCATTGTCGAAGGTATGGAAACACTGTCAACCGCTGCCGGTCTTGCGCAGTTCTATGACCGCGATGCACCAGCCGCAATGGCAAAAGCCGGTATGGAGGGTTTCCAGCGTTTCATGCTTGATCCGTCCACACTCGACGAAGTGCTGGAAGGTCTCGACAAAGTCCAGGCAGAAGTCTACAAGTAAGGGTTACCTTACGCGTTAAGTGTTCCGAGCCGGCTACCTTGTGTAGCCGGTTTCGGTTTTAGTCGCGGCATTTCTCCATCCCCTGAAGAAAAGCCTGTCGGTTGTATACTTGGCCAAGCCCATTCCGTGTCTCCCCCTGATGCGCCAGAAGACTTGTTAGGGGGAAATGCAAAACAGCACCGGAGAGCTCAATGACATCGCATGTCACCCGTCCAGACGCACGTTTTGCCACCTCCGTCAGCCAGGTGACCATTGCTGCGTTGGTCATGGCGATAGCGCTGTACTTCCTGTCTTCGGTTATCAGCACGTCAATGATCCAGGAAATGCTGGGTCTACGCCGACAAATTGATGCCCGTGTTCCAACGTTCCTGATACGTATTTGTTGTTTGTTAGTCGCTATTGCCGCTGCGTTTTATGCGGTGACCGGGTTGTCGATGTACAAGCGCAACAAGCTTGCCTGGGCGCCATGGCTGTTTTTGGCTGTCGGCCTTGGTTTTTTTATTGTTTATGTCATAGCGCCTATTTTTCAGTCAATTTCTTACTCGTTTACACGCTGGAACGGGCTGTATGACATCAACGGAGACTGGACCGGTGAGTGGGTCGGTTTGCAGAATTATCGGGTGCTGTTTGACGATCCGAACTTTTACACGTCACTGAAAAATAATGTGCTATGGCTGGTGCTGTTTATGTTGGCGGTGCCTATTGGCCTGTTTTTGGCGCTGTTTCTGAATCAGGTAGTCACCGGCATTCGCATCTACAAGTCGCTGTTTTTCTTTCCGTTCGTGATCTCCCAAGTGGTCGTCGGGCTTATCTTTGCGTGGGCCTATAACCCGGAGTTTGGACTGCTCAGTGAGATTTGGAGTTGGTTCTTTTGTGAGACCAAAGAAAATATTATGGGTAATCTGACCCGGGTATGTTCGGTAGAACCACCGTCCATATTGGGCGACGAAGACTCGGCGACCTACGGCATTATTGCTGCGGGTCTGTGGCCCCAAATTGCGTACTGCATGATTTTGTACCTGACCGGGCTGAATAATGTGTCGTCTGATCAGATCGAAGCGGGTCAGCTCGATGGTGCCAAAGGCTGGAAGATGCTCTGGCATGTGGTACTGCCTCAGCTCAAGCCTGCAACGTTTATTGCAATAGTCGTGACTGTCATTGGCGCACTTCGTTCGTTCGATATGATTGCAACAATGACACAGGGTGGGCCTTATGGTTCGTCCAATGTGCTGGCTTATTACATGTATGATCAGGCAGTCGGTGAGGGTGTTGGACGTTACGGCTATGGCTCGGCCATTGCCACCGTGCTCTTTTTGATTATGCTGGTCTACATTAGTTACTTTCTGTTGCGTATGTATCAGGACGAGAAAGAGGGGTCTTAAGATGTTTCCTAAACCGATAAAAACCCGTTCTCGTGCCGCGCAACTGACCTACAAAATTGCATTACCGGTGGCGCTTCTGCTGTGGTTGCTGCCGCTGCTCGCGATATTTATGACCTCGATTCGTCCGGCGTCTGATATTGCGGTGGGTAATGTGTTCGGTATTCCCAGTTCGTTTCAGATGCTGCAGAACTATGGCGAAGTGTTTGCCAAAACCGATGCGCTGCGGTATCTGCTCAACACCTTACTGATTGCCGTGCCCACCATGCTGCTATCGGTGGCATTGGCCTGCCTGACCGGTTATGCGTTGGCCATTTATAAGTTTCGCTGGGCATTGCCATTGTTTTTTCTGTTTGTAGCAGGCAACTTCGTACCGTTTCAGATTTTGATGTTACCGGTGGTAGATATTTCCGTGCGTATGGAAATTATCAACACGGTACCGGGACTTGTGATGTTTCACGCGGCATTCCAAACCGGATTTTGTACGCTGTTTATGCGAAATTTTATGAAAGGGCTGCCGTTTGAGCTGATTGAGTCGGCGCGGCTGGAAGGCGTGGGTGAGCTGCAGATTTTCTGGCATTTGGTATTGCCGTTGGTCAAGCCTGCAATCGCTGCATTATGTGTGCTGATCTTTACATTTATCTGGAACGACTTCTTCTGGGCAACCGTGTTGATACAGGAAGATTCCAACTTACCCATCACGGTTGGTGTGCGCACCCTGAATGGTGAGTTCGTCCAGCAATGGCATTTGGTTTCTGCAGCATCGCTGCTGGCTGCGGTACCTCCCGTGTTTATGTTCTTTATTATGCAGAAACACTTTATTGCCGGGTTAACCTTAGGTGCTACCAAAGGGTAGAGCAAAAGTCATTCACAGGCTTGCAGTGCAGGTTGGCTGCATAGGTCACAGTGGCACGGGCCATTGACAGTGGCCATTGACACAAATTGGCTGCAGAGGCACGGGTCATTGACAGTGGCCAGTGACAGTGGCCAATGACGGTGGCGACTGATTGCTTGTCAGTCGTCAGTGATCAGCCACGCCGCCATCTCACCGGCGTTCAGTGTGTCATTGCCCAACACGGGTGGTGCACTTAGGTGAAAGGTTTGTGTCAGGTTGCAGGTCTGTGGTCCGTAGTTAAAGACAAACTGCAGGTTGCCCAGTCGCCTGAGCCTGACACCATCCGGGCACGCCACTGTCGGTATCCCCACTGCCGCAAGTTGCTGCTCGATAAACCGGTGCATGCTTTCGGGTTGGAGCCATGCATTCAGATAATCAAATTTTCCCGACCGATAATGAAATCCCCAGCCATCAGCAAAGCGCCCCAGCGGTGTCAGTTCGCTGCGGATATGCTCTCGCCACAGACTCGCCGTCAATTCGCCGGAGTGGGTCTTTGCTGTCATCTCTATTTGCAGTGGTAACGATTCTGCGCGTATCACTTGTAACGGTATCAGCTGTGCCAGTACGCCTGGTGCCAACGTGTCGGGAATACTGTGGTTGGCTGTTTTGGACCCGCTGCGAGGCATCAGTAAAACACGGGCATCACAGCGCGCCAGGCTGTCGACCAGATCAGAGGTGGCAATTGACGTGCATCCGGTGATGACGAGCTTATAACCGGACAGGTCTGCGTTGGCGGCAACGATATCGACGTTAATGCCGCATGCGCGGCAGGCACTGTGTATCTGTTGTGTCCAGACCATCGGATCAAAAGCACCACCTACCGGTGCATGCAAACCGGACTGACCGCCGGGTTGCTGAATACGCATGGCACAATCGCTGGCGTAGTCATAAATAATGGCAACCGGTGCCTGATACGTTGCATCGAGTGCGGCTTGGTGTTGCCGGGTCAGGTGTTTGAAGTCATCGTGTATCTGGCTGACTTCAGAGGCCGCCACATCAAAGTCACCGTTGGGCAAACACAACCCGGTGTGCATTTGTTCTTGTGCTGCGGGCAGTTGTCGCCAGCGAAAATAGCTAACCAGTTCGGCTCCGTGTGCAAACCCTTCCCAACCCCAGATTCTTACCATGCCCGGCAGCGGTGATGGATTGTGTGGTGCCCAGTTCACGGGTCCGGGCTGTTGTTCCATGATCCACCAGCGACCATTACACATGCCTCGATACAAGTCATGATGAAACGCAGAGCTGTCGGGGTGGCCGGTGCGAAACCATTTTTGGAGATCTACCGTGTCGCTGCCGTCACGGTCGAGAAAACCGAGCGGATAGTTATCCCACGTCACTACATCGAGATCTTCGGCAACTTCCCGATGATCAAACTCGGCGAAGTTACCCATGTAATTATGGGTGACATCCCGCGCCGGTGAGTGTTGACGGATGATATCGACCTGGAGTTTATTAAAGCTTGCGATCTGTTGCGATGAGAAGCGCCAAAAGGCCAATTGATGTGCCGGGTTGGCTTCGGTTGCGGTCAGTAACGGCAGATCAATTTCGGTGAAGGTGCTGTAAGACATACTCCAGAAATAGTTGCCCCACAGCCGGTTTAGCTCATCAATAGAGGTGTACTGTGTTTCGCACCAGCGTTGGAACGCACGACGTGCATCGTTTGAATAACTGATAGCGGTGCTGTGACAACCGTATTCATTGTCGGTTTGCCAGGCAGTGACACCAGGATGCTGCCCAAACTCTTTTGCCAACAGCGTGACGATACGATGACACTCTTCGCGATACACCCGTGAAGAAAAGCAGTAGTGTCGGCGCGAACCAAATCGGCGCTCGTGACCAAAATGATCACGGGCAAGGATGGAGGGGTGCTTATCGATCAGCCATTTGGGTGGCGTTGCAGTGGGTGTGCCGAGCACAACTTCAAGGCCGTGTCCGTGCAGTGTATCAATGGCCCGATGCAACCAGTCAAATTGCAGATGACCGTCACGTGGCTCCAGTTCTTTCCACGCAAATTCGCCAATACGCACAACCGAGATACCAAGCTCAGCCATCCGTTGTGCGTCAGACGCCCACTCGGACTCTGGCCAATGCTCGGGGTAATAACAGACACCCAGTTTCATGGTTTTTTGTTGAGTCCTTCAGTGCAATGGCGGAGTGCCTCGGCGGCCAGTTCTGGCTGTACCGGATTCACAATGTTGTTACTGCCGGATTCAAAGCCAGCCAGATATTTCAGTTTGTCAGCCGCTCTGAGCGGTGGTTGCATACCGATATAAAAACACCAGTGACGATTGGCGACATGCTCGTCGCAGGGTGTATTGTTTAGCAGCGTAATATTGGGCGAGGGCCGCTGGAATAGCAGATCATATCGCTGCGCCTGTCGCTGATACAGCACAGCAAGTTCGTCGAGCTCACTATCGGTAAACTGATCGATTGAACTGATATGTCGCGTCGGTACAATCCAGGTTTCATACGCAAACCGGGCGAAGTAGGGCACGATGGTCATAAACGCATCGCCTTTTTCTACCAGCAAGTCGTTGTTGTATTCAGGCCGCTGTATCAGAGTCTGCAGCAGTTCCTGCTGATGTTGCTGTGCATACTGCCACTGTGACTCTCGCAAGCGATGCGCTGTATCGGTGATAAAGCCCGTTGCATACACCTGCCCATGCGGATGCAAATTGGAGACACCGGTCTCTTTACCCTTGTTTTCAAAGATCAGGACATTGTCAATGTCTGGCAGTTGGCTAAGTGTGTGATATTCAGAACGCCACAGTGATACGACCTTGCGCATCTCCGCTGCCGACAGTGTCGCGAGGGTGGCGTTATGTCTTTCCGACCAGACCAGTACACGACAAATGCCGGTTGCATGTCGCTGTCGGCGTAATGGCGAATCTTGGGTTGATTTGCTTTTGCCTGATTCAGTGTTGGTCGTTGCTGTGTCGGGTATCCCTGCAAGTGACGGGAAGTCATTGTCAAATGCCCAGCAACCGGTGTAGTCGCTGTTGTGTTCGCCATTGGCACGTTCAACGCGTGGGCATAAATAACACGCGGGGTCATGAAGCTGGCCCGTGTTAGCATCGGTATCGAGTACCGTGCCTGACCACGGACGGCTGGCAGAGGCTGCCGCAACCACAACCCATTGCTGCAGTAACGGATGCCAGCGTCGCTCGCGTATCCCGCTCACTCGTTGATCTCCCGCACCCCCGGTGACGGACGAATCACATAGAAGTCAGCACTCAGTCCCGTGTCGTCCTGATAACGGGCAGCGGTGGCTGCCTTAAAGTGCTCGGTAGCACTTCGATGGACCAGGTTGACTGTGCAACCGCCAAAACCCGCGCCTGTGAGTCGTGCACCCAACACGCCCTCAATACTCATCGCAATGGTTACCAGCGAATCGAGTGGTTTGCTGGATACCGCGTAGTCATCCCGCAATGATGCGTGTGACTGATACATCAGCTGACCAAAGGCGTGCATGTCATTGGCACGAAGTGCAGCGACTGCATCAAAAACACGTTGATGTTCTGACGTCACATGCCGGGCGCGTTGGTAAATGACAGGGTGCTGATCGAAGATCGCCTTGTGAGTCTCAAGCTGGCTGACCGACACTTCGCACAACTGTGTATAGTGCTCGTCCTCATCGCCCAACGCTTCTTTGAGCATCGCGAGGGCCTCGCGTGTTTCGCGGACCCGCTGATTGTAATGTGACTCGCTGAGTTCACGGCGCTGGTTGGTATTAACGAGGACAATGTCATGATCGCCTGCCGGGAGCGGTACCTGTTCGCAGTCGAGTGTCTCGCAATCGAGTTTCATCGCATGATCTGCCCGCCCCATCGCCACAGCAAACTGATCCATGATGCCGCACTGCACACCCACAAACTCATTTTCTGCTCGCTGACTGAGTTTAACCAACGACAGCAGATCGTAGTCAAGGTTAAAGAGCGCGTTTAAGGCGAAGGCGGTGACCACCTCGATAGACGCCGAGGAAGACAGACCGGCGGCATTCGGTACGTTGCCCGAGTACAGGCATTCAAACCCCTGCAGATTAATACCGTCATTGGTGAACTGTTGCATGACACCCAATGGATAGTTAATCCATTGGTCACCGTACTTTTGATGGGTCTGATCTTTGGACAGCACCGCAATCAAATCGAAATTGGTCGAAGCAAGTTTAAACGTGTTGTCGTGCGTGGCCCGAATCAGCATGGTATTGCCCTGATCAATGGCACAGGGAAATACAAGGCCACCGTTGTAGTCGGTGTGATCACCGATCAGATTAACGCGGCCAGGTGCAAAAAAAGTTCTGACCGGTTCATCTGAGGCGCCGTACTTTTGAAGGAACTGAGTGTGAAGTGCTGATGTCATGGTTGGATCCGCAAGTTCAACGAGCTAAATGGTGTGCCGAGCATTCTATTAACAGCGCATGTTGGGGTGGCAGAGCCGGTAATGTCAGACCCACAGACATCAGCACATCACCCTGCAGTGTGACCGGCGCACGCATCCACAGGGGTGTGTGTTTGGCGAACGCGGCAAGCTCTTCGGCGTTATTGCTTTTCAGTGTCACGGTATACCGTGTTGTCGGATCAAGCCCAACCAGTACCAGCCGTTCAGCGGCGGTTTCATGAAGACTGCCTGATGCAATCACCGACCATAACGAGACAGTTTGATCTTGCGAGACCATACCGGATGCAACCAACGCCTGGTTTCGCAGTGGTAGTCGCACGGTTGTGCTCTCTGACATCCACTGACGATGTTGCTTGTACAGTTGTGTGTAGTGACCGAGGGCACCACGCTCTTGGGTGTCGAGTTTCCTTGCATCGAGTTCAAAGCCGTATTGTCCTTGTAGCGCAACGATTGCGCGAGTGTGTAAATTGGTGCTTCTGCCGGTCAGGTGCGCAACATCATGGCCCACATGCGACCCCATAATTTCCGGTGGGAAAAACAAGCTGAAGCCGCGTTGAATCGACAAACGGTCAATAGGATCAATGTTGTCAGAGGTCCAGACTCTGCCGGTGCGCTTTAACACGGCGTAGTCTGCGCGGCCACCACCGGACGAACAGCTCTCGATTTCAAGCGATGGAAAGGCCGTGACCAGTTTGTCCATGAGTGCAAAGCATGCGGTTGACTGACCCAGTAAACACGCACGGGTACCGTTGCCGGGTAATACAAGATCGCGGTTATGATCCCACTTGATATAGTCAATTGAGTAGCGTTGGACCAGCGCTGCAATACACTCATACAGATACGCCTGTACGTCAGGCAACATTAGGTTGAGTACCAATTGATGTCGTGCCAATGGTGTAGTGTACCCGTCAACGTGCAGCGCCCATTCGGGGTGCTCGCGGAACAGGTTGCTGTCAGGGTTGACCATTTCAGGTTCGAACCAAAGCCCAAACTGCATGCCGCGATCACGCACGTGTTGCACGATATCGCTCAGGCCATTAGGGTAGACGCCGCTATCCACGCGCCAGTCGCCAAGACCCGCGGTATCATCTCGCCGACCCACAAACCAGCCATCATCCAGCACAAACCGTTCAGCGCCGATATCGGCGGCGGCATCAATTAACGCCAGCAAGTCCGGTGTGTTGTGATTAAAGTACAGCGCCTCCCAACTGTTTGCATGCACAGGTCTTGGAGCACGTGTCCAGCGCGGCAGAATATGTTGTCGTACAAAGTGATGAAATCTGCCGGAGAGTTGGTTCAGTCCATGGGCCGTACATACATAGGTGGTCGGTGCCTGCCAGTGCGCGCCCGGTGCCACGTTGAGTTCACCGGCGAGCGGTATGGCGCCTGTCTGTATATACGCACGGCCGTCTGAGAGTCTCTCCGCCACGGTGCGGTGAGAACTGCTGCTGGCCAAGTGCAGGCCGATGACGTGGCCCTGTTGCTCACCAAAACCCGACGTGCCGCAGATAATGCCCGGAAAATGTTCGTGACTGGTGCGTCCGGCAATACTGTCTATCTGTAGCCGTGTCGTCGATAACCGATGACGGCTCTGCTGAAATTCGCCGCCCCACCGTCCGTGTAGGGTCAGGCAATCTTCAAACTGATCATTCAGCGGTAGCGTGGCAGACGCCAGCCAATCGAGTTGATAATCACTGTCACCTTCGTTTTTTAAGGTTGTGTCAAAGGTCAACACCGAACTCGTTTGATCCAGCGTCAGCGTGATAGTGACCGCCAGCGCTGCTCGCTCATCGCGCAGTACAAACACCAGTGTATGGTTATCTTTCTTGTCCTGCTCCCTGGTACTGCTGACCTGATCATCGATCAGACTGTCGCTTTGATTGTTGTGTTGATCGTCATGGTGAGTCTGCGTGGCACTGTGTGCGACACGGTCAAGGTGAAACACCGGTGCGAAGGCTGCTCCGTGACGATGACCCGACAATGCACTGGCACCCAAAAAACCGGTACTGTGTGTCGGGAACAGGGTAATACGTGTGGGGGTGTCGAGCTTTGCATTCGGGTTGGGTAGGTCGCGAACACAAACGAGCGCTTCAAGGTCAATATCATGGGACAGCGCTGGCCCAAACCAGGCGATCTCCGGTACGTCATCGTGACCGGTGGTCACCAATACGGTGGTATCAGCGTTATCGAGACGCCACAGATGAGCAGTTTTTGCGTTCAATAGGGTGCCCGGTAGTTGATAGGTCGGTTGATGTGTATTTGGAGGGTTGAGCGGGCGTGACAGGCAGCACCGTGCCTATCGTTGCTCCCCGATTTGCCTCCGATTTACGTTGCAGTGGCTTAATCGGGCAGACCCTTGCCGCAGGTTTCGGCCGTTGGTTGTAATTGTTCATAATTAGTGGAACAATGTTCCAAAAAGTATAAGAGTAACATCGGGAGAGTGTCAAACACTCAATTGTAGTGCCGGGTCTTCGGTGCGTAACAATTATTTCCGGGGCATTCCAATCTGGAGACACATGGCCTGTTGCACAGACAGGTAACCGATCACGTTCATGGCAAAAGACACCTCACAAACGGCAGTAAGTTCGATTAAAGCCTCCGACGGTGACCGGGTGTCGTCACGGACTGCCAATGTGGCCAACAAGGCTGCCAACAAGATTGCCAACAAGGCGACCAACAAAACGGCCGGTAACCGTCCGGTTGCCAGCAGTGGTTTCGCCAGAGCCGTGCAGTTGCTCGACGTCATCACCACCGACGGCCCCATTCGGTTTGCAGAGCTTGAGGAAAAACTGTCGCTGCCAAAGGCCTCGCTGCATCGTGCCCTGAATGACCTCATACTCGAACGTCTGGTTAACTTTGACGACAGAAGCCTGACCTACACCGCCGGGTTCCGGATTCTTGAACTGGCCAATCGTGTGTGGGCAAGGTCCGACATCAGAAGTCTTGCACGTGATCAGCTCAGTTGGTTGTGCGAGCAAAGCGGTGAGACCGTTCAGCTGGCAGTGCTGGCCGACACGCACGCGGTCTATATCGACAGTGTCGAGAGTACCAACAATGTACGTATGTCGATGAGTGTAGGGACGAAAGTACCGGTGTACTGTACCGGCACCGGTAAGGTGCTACTGGCATGGTGTGAACAGGCGGAGCAGCAAGATATCATCAGCCGCATTTCATTTGCAGAGTTCACCACCAGCACGCGGACCAAACCCGAGTCCTTGCGTCATGATCTGAAAATTATTCGTCAGCAAGGGTATGCTGAAGATAACGAAGAACACTTTACCGGCATCAGGTGTGTGGCTGCACCCATTGTTGATAACGCCGGGCAGGCCATTGCTGCCATTAGCATCACCGCACCCACGTTTCGGGTCGAAGAATCTGCTTTTATCCAGTGGCGAGAGCTTCTGTTACAGTCAGTGCAGGAAATTTCAAGCCGACTGGCACCGGTCACCAGACTTTAGCCCGTTGTAATACCACCCATGCTCAACCCCGGTTTTTCCAACCTCAGTTTTAAGAGACACGGTCATGGCAAATGTAGCACTTAGAAAAGCCGTTAAACGATTCGGTAACGTCGAGGTCATCCATGGCATTGACCTGCAGTTGGAGCATGGTGAGTTTGTGGTCTTTGTCGGGCCCTCTGGCTGTGGCAAGTCGACACTGTTACGCATGATCGCAGGCCTTGAGGAACTCACCGAGGGTGAGGTGCATATTGGTGATCGGGATGTCACTGAGATGGCAGCAGTTGATCGTGGTATTGCGATGGTGTTTCAGTCTTATGCCTTGTACCCCCATATGACGGTGGAAGAAAATATGGGTTTTGGCCTGCGTATGAATGGCGTTGATAAGGCGACTGTAAAATCCAAAGTCGATGCTGCTGCCAAGACACTACAGCTTGATCAGTTACTCGACCGCAAACCCAAAAACCTCTCGGGTGGACAACGACAGCGTGTAGCGATTGGTCGTGCCATTGTCCGGGATCCGGATGTCTTTTTGTTTGATGAGCCGCTGTCAAATCTGGATGCCGAGTTGCGCGTTGAAATGCGCTTGCAGATTGCACGGCTGCACAAACAGCTCGACACCACCATGATTTACGTGACCCACGATCAAGTGGAAGCCATGACGATGGCTGATAAAATCGTTGTGTTGAAACTCGGTCATGTGGAGCAGGTAGGATCGCCACTCGAACTCTACACACACCCCGACAACATCTTTGTGGCAGGCTTTATCGGATCGCCGGGTATGAATTTCATCACCGGCTCTATCGTGTCGGCTGCTGCAACCGGCACCACCGTGGCACTCGACGATGGCACCGAGGCGACTATGCCAATCAACTCAGCGGGTGCCAGTGCCGGTGATGCAATCACATTGGGACTACGGCCCGAAGATATGCAAGACAATACGGGTGACTTTAACTTGACCATGAACGTCGAGGTCACCGAGCGCCTTGGCGGTACCACGTACCTGTACGGTAAATGCTGTGGCCTCGACAACTTCGTTGTAGAGCGACCCGGTGCCGACATGACCCGAACCGGCGATACCGTCACACTGAACGTTGCCGGCAGCAGTTGTTATTTATTTGATGCGAACGGGCAGGCGTTTCGCCGGTTGGTGTAATTGGTACCGGAACGCTGCCGGACATAAGCTGCGCCAGAAAATAACAGCGCCGCAAAAAAGTGCCACAAAAAAGCTGAGGGTAACAGACGTATCGGGTACGTGCGTTGTTGACGGTGGCAGCTTAATTGCGCACAAACGCCAACACACCATCCGCAATGTACTGTACGGACAGTGCTGCTAACAACACACCCAATAATCTTGTTAACACCAGCTTGCCGGTGTTGCTGATGTATTTATCCAAAGCTTCGGCGGCAATGAGGAAGGTGGCGGTAATGATCATGAGTATCGCGATGATGGCGATCAGTATGAAGGTACCGGCCCAATGTGCTGTGTTGGGGTCGCTGGTGAACTGTGATGACAGCAAAATGGTGGCTGACATTGTGCCGGGCCCTGCGATCAGTGGTATGGCCAATGGAAATACGGCCAGATTGGCTACACTGTTTGCATCGATTTGGTTGGTGGTCTCTTGGCGTCGTTCCTGGCGTTGTCCGTAGATCATTTCGAAGGCGGTCACAAACAACAGGATACCACCTGCGATTCTGAACGCATCGATAGTGATGCCGATGGTGTCGAGAATCAGTGTGCCGGTCAGAGCAAACAACGACAAGACACTGAACGACACCACCGAACCGGTGATGGCAATGGAGCGTCTGACAGACGTTGTCAGGCCTGTGGTCAGCGCCAGAAAGATCGGTGCGTTACCAATGGGGTCTGCAATGACGAACAGTGTGACAAACGCGTTTAAGAGGCTCTCTATGGATGGCACGTGGATTGTTGGCTCTTGTTAAACGGTACCGTTTTAAGATAACTCTCGTCGCACATCATCCAATGCTGCCTGTATGCCATCGAACATGTCGTCTATTTGTTCATCACTGATAATTAATGGCGGACAGAAGGCAATGCCGTCGCCTGGTACGGCGCGAACAATGACACCATGGTTTTTGGCCGCCGCCATGACCTTTGCGGCGGTTTTATCGCCGACCGGATACTGCTCTTTTGTGCTTTTGTCTTTGACAATTTCGATAGCACCGATTAAGCCGACATGTCGGGAATGCCCGACCAGAGAATGATTGGATAACGCATCAATGCGTTCGCCAAACCGCCCGGAACGATCACGCACGTGTTGCACAATATTCCGTTCCTCATAGATGTTCAGGGTTTCGAGAGCGACGGCAGCTGAGGCAGGGTGTCCGCCATATGTATTGCCGCTGCCAAACATACCTAACTGATCACTGCCGGTCACAAACGCGTCGTAGAGTTTTTGGTTAATCAATACAGCGCCGATCGGCAGGTAAGACGATGACAGTTGCTTGGCACAGGTAACGATGTCGGGATTAATGTTGTAGGTTTGTGAGCCCCACATGTTGCCGGTACGCGCGAACCCGCAGATCACCTCATCGGCAATAAACAGAATGTCGTATTTTTTGAGCACCGCCTGAATTTTGTCGAAGTAAGTCTCGGGTGGCACGATGGCACCGCCGGCACCCATGACCGGTTCTGCGATAAAAGCGCCGATGGTGTCAGGGTCGGCGGCGAGTATGTCGGCTTCGAGCGTTGCTGCAAGCCTTGTGGCGAAGTCGGCCTCGGTCTCGTCGGTTTCGCCAACACGGTAGAGGTAGGGGGTTTCGGTATGTATGACCGGTATGGCGGGCAGGTCGAATCCGTCATGTACGTAGGGCAAGCCGGTTAAACTGCCGGAAGCAATAGTTACTCCGTGATAGGCGCGTTTGCGCGATATGATTTTTTTCTTGTTCGGTTTGCCAATCGCGTTGTGATAGAACCAAACCATCTTGATGGCCATGTCTACCGCCTCAGACCCTGAGTTCACCAGAAACGCGCGGGTAATATCGCCAGGTGCAATACTGACCAGTTTTTCGGAAAGCTCAATGGCGGGCTCGTTGGAGCGATGCGTGAACATATGCGTGAACGGCATCTTTTCAAGCTGACGGGTTGCGGCGTTTATCAAGCGCTTTTCGTTATACCCCAAAGATGTACACCACAGCCCCGACATACCTTCGATATAGCGGTTGTCTTGCTCATCAAACACATAGATACCTTCACCGCGACTGATAATAAACGGACCGTTTTGCTCATGAGCGCTCAGGTTAGTAAACGGATGAAGCGCATAACGCTGGTCTTTTTCAGCCAGAGATAATGATGCTGCTGTAGACATGGTGGTGACTCCGCGCGGTAGTAAGGTCGGTCGTGAGGCCAGGTAGTGGCTAGATATACGTAATCAGGCTGGGATCGTCGTGTTTTTCCAAATGAGTGACATCATTAACCGCCTCAATGCTCAATTGCCCATCGTGCAGTTGAAGTGTTGTAATAGACGCGTTTTTGATGGTCCAGATGTGCTGGGTCAGTGCTTCGCGCGGCATATCGCTCAGTGCTGCTGTGACCACGGCAATAACACCACCGGATGTATACAATGCGGTGTGCTCGTGCGTGGTTGCCTGCGCGATATCGGTCACAGCGTTCAGGCAACGTTGCTCAAAGTCAGTGAAGCGTTCGCCGGTGTAGGGTGCATCGTGAAATGGCGTGTGATTAATCCATGACTGCACGATCGTGTGGTACTCGTCGATGGTCATTGAATTGGTCATATCGGTGTTAGCATCGCGTTTGTCGAGATACCCAGGTTCAAAATGCGTGTGCACACTGTGGTGGTCATATTCGTTGAGTCCCTTGTGCACGGCAATGGCGTCGTTCTCACGTGCATCAGGGTGCGCAAACCCGGCTGTTTGACGCTGGCGTTTCATACCGCCACTCCAGTGCGCGGATGGCGCGATAATGCCGTCACTGCGAAAGTGCTCGCCGACGAGGGTTGCCTGCCGAATGCCCTGCTCGGAGAGTCTGTCGTAGTCAGAGGTGCCGGCACTGGCCTGGCCGTGCCTGACCAGGTAGAGCGTTTTGGATTTGTGCATTTTATCGTCGCGCCTGTCGTTAAACCCGCGATATACTGGGGTCAATACCGAAACCGCAAGAGTGAGTCAGGAGACCTTTGATGTCAACGGCTGAAAACGCAATTCTGGAGATGGGCAAACCGGCAACAGACAATGGTCTGGCAACGGCACTTGCGCAACTGAAAACCCTGTTTGGCGAACGCATGAGCCAGTCCGAATCAGTGCTCACCTCGCATGGCAAGGGGGAAGCTTGGCATGCGCCTCAGCTGCCGGATGCCGTGTGTTACCCGGAGTCAACGGAAGAGGTTGCCGCCATCGTCAGGATTTGCGCGCAGTGGAAAGTACCGGTTATTCCGTTTGGTGTGGGTACGAGCCTCGAAGGTCAAACGCAGGCGCCATTCGGTGGTATCAGCATTGATCTGAGTGCCATGAACCAAGTGCTTGAGGTCAATCCGGCAGATATGGATTGCCGGGTGCAGGCAGGTGTTACCCGTAAACAGCTGAACGAATGGATTCGTGATACCGGATTGTTTTTCCCGATTGATCCGGGTGCCGATGCAACGATTGGCGGCATGACAGCCACCCGTGCATCCGGTACCAATGCTGTTCGGTACGGTACGATGCGTGAGAATGTGATGTCGCTGACGTTCGTAAACGCCAAAGGCGATATTGTCAAAACCGGGACACGTGCACGTAAGTCATCGGCTGGTTACGACCTCACCCGCCTTATGGTGGGTTCCGAAGGCACCTTGGGTGTCATCACTGAAATCGGATTAAAGCTGCATGGTCTCCCAGAGGCCATAACTGCGGCGGTGGTCAATTTCCCCGACCTGAACTCGGCGGTTCAAACAGTTATTGACACCATTCAGACCGGCATACCGATGGCCCGTATCGAACTGGTCGATGCCGACTACATGGACGCTATTAACCACTACAGCAACATGAACTACGCCGTTAAAAACACACTGTTTCTCGAGTTCCATGGCACGACAGACTACGTGGCCGAGCAGGTCAGGCAATTTCAGGAAATTGCCGGTGAGTACGGCGCCGGTGATTTTGAATGGGCAACACAACAAGAGGATCGTAACCGTCTGTGGCAAGCTCGACATGACAGTTACTGGGCTATCTTGGCAAAGTATCCGGGTAAAAAAGGGTTTGCGACCGATGTGTGTGTGCCAATCTCCGAGCTTGCCAACATTATTAATGACATTCGTGCGGTTGTAGATGACAGCCCGCTGACATCAGAAATTTTGGGTCATGTTGGCGATGGTAATTTCCACATGATCTTCTGTATGGCGCCGGGTGATGAAGAAACACTGAAAGAGGTGTATCGCATTAACGAAATTCTGGTGCAAAAAGCGCTCGATCTCGGTGGCACCTGCACCGGCGAGCATGGCGTGGGTACGGGCAAGCTGAAATACCTGCGACGTGAGCATGGAGACGGTGCCGTTGATATGATGCAGACTATCAAACGCGCGCTCGATCCCGACAACATCCTGAACCCTGGCAAAACCGTGACCGCCTGAACTTGATCGCCTGATCTTGCTGGCCTGAACTTACCGACCCAGGCTGCCAAACCCAAGCGACCAAACCCGAGCGACCAGATCAGCCAGACCAGAGCGGCCAGACCAGAGCGGCCAGACCAGAGCGGCCAGACCAGAGCGGCCAGACCAGAGCGGCCAGACCAGAGCGGCCAGACCAGAGCGGCCAGATCTCAACTGCCAAATCTGCGGCCACATCTGCGACGAGACGCGACCTCGAAATTCTGACCCCGGCAGAGCGCCACCAGTGCTGTCAGCATACACTGCCAACGCTGATAGAGGACGGCGGTGTTGACCTGACACACAGCAATTAAAACAGGTGTTTGAGACAGAGTACCGGTTTGTAGGTTTGTGTCAGAGTCGTCTCGGTTATGGGTTGTCTGGCAGATCAACCAAATTCCATGTGCCAGGAGAGGGCCACGAGTCATGTCGTGATGGTTTTGATTGCACAGTGCTGCGGGTTGCCAGCGTGACCGGACAAGTACCCGTACTGATATAACCCAAGCCTGCGTTTAATAGCGGATCGCGCGAATCACCGAACGCATAATCAAGGGAGTCCTGAACCGCACAGTCGGGTGGTAAACCCTCATAGTAATCACCAACACCGTTGGCATTAATAAAACCTATCTCCAACGCGTTCATGTTTTTGCCGCATGCGGTTCTGGCTGAGGTGCCGTAGGGTTTGCCACACGTTCTGTCACCAATGATGACCACGTCCATAAAGGGTCGTAATCCGTTAATCACCAATTCGGATGCAGAGCAACTGGCACCGGTGGTCAGTACGATAAGCCGGTTCAGGCTCAGTGAATTTTCAAGTGCCAGCATGTTGATGGACTGATTTAGGTTGCGGTAACGCTCGTTGTAACTGATGGTGGTAAACGGTTGTGAAGCCGTGCTGTTATCGGCAATCAAGCTGGCGAGCACCGCCCCGACCGCTACCCGGCCACCACCGTTGTAACGCAGGTCCAGTATCAGCTCGGCGATGTTTTCTTCTTTAAACGTGGAGACGGCACGGTCTATCTCCTGATTGGAGGTTTCAAGAAAGCTGTTAAACATCATGTACCCAACGTTCACACCATTGAGTTCAAACACACTCGCGGTCTGTACGGTCTGTACGGTGTAATTGGCGCTGGTGATACTCAGTGTTCGAGTGGAAAGGTCGGCAGCTTCAACCAGTATGTCGAGCGTCACCGGTGTTGTTTCAATGCCAAACAGTGCCTGGAAATCTTCTCGTGTCCACTCGCCCTCGGGATTGCCGTTTAGTTCGAGCAGCGCCTCACCCCTGACAATGCCGGCATTGTCGAACGGGGAGCCAGGTTCAACATTAGCAACCCGCACCTTGCCATTGTCAAACAGCAGGTAGTGGCCAAAACCAAAACTCTCCCCACGCTCGAAGAGATCTTCGCTGCGAACCGCGTCGGTCATGCCACTGAACCGGTCCTCTGGCAAGACCCGCAGATCGGCAAGGAGTGCTTCGGGTGTCTGGTAGTCGGCGAGGTTCAGGCGGTCGACGCGATCTGCAAACAGGTAATAGTCGCGCATATTGGCGTCGACCCAGCGGCGCATATCGTCGATGTCGCAACTGAGGGGACTATTGGGGTATTCCCGGCCTGTAAGTGCTTGGCTGACGTCGGCCGAGGCACCGGAGCCCGAAGAATTGGAGCAAGAATGGGATAAAACCGCCATGGCCAGCACGATGCCAGCACGCGATTTTTGTCCGGTGAAGGGGGATAAACCCAACCTTCCGATCATAGTGCATATCCTATTCATGGGCCTGAAAGTGTGCTCTGGACCCTTTTGTAAGAGGCAAAAAGCCGGCCGCCAATCATTAAAGAATTCGTTTGTTACTCCGATAATTGACTATAGCAGCGCAGAGTATGGAATTCAGCGTGACCGAGATCCTTGTGACCGTCCGGAAAACCGGCAGTTTCAGGGTTTAGCAGTCTGTAACTGAATAGGAACGCCTGGTTTTTTTGCGCATGAAACGGTGTCATGAATGCCGGTAAGCCAGAGTCAGGATGAAAATGAAGAAAATTTTACTGGTCGACAATCAGGCGCATGTGCTCAGAGTTGTAAAAATGAGCCTGGACAGAAACGGCTACGATGTCGACGCGGTGCTGTGTCCGGATGTGGCGCTGGCTTTGCTCAAGGAGCAACACTACGACGCAGTAGTGATTGATCAGGACATGCGCAAAATGACAGGTCAGCAGTTGATTGAGGCGGTGCATCGGGAATATCCGGGCAATTTGCCACTGTTGTATCTGGTGGTGACAGACTACGACGAGCGTATCGAGGCGTGGGCCAATGCGTTGCCTTATACCGAAATGCTGGAAAAGCCAGTGAGTTTGCGGTGGTTGGTTTCAAGTCTCAACAATCACTTTGGACACTATCGAAGAACGGCATCTTGACTGGCTTTGGTCAAGCGCAGCACTGGCGGAACGGTGTCAGTCACTGTGTCAGATTGAGCGGTTGTTTGCCCATTCGTTAACTGTTCCGCCATTATTGCGGGGTCAGCCCCAGTGAAGTTCAAGTGCAACCCCAGCGAAGCTCAAGTGTAACCCCAGTGAAGCTCGTGTAAACCCAGTGCAGTTCGTGTAACCCAGTGCAGTTCAGCGCGACTCTCTCAACACATGTGGCATTTTGTGTCCACAGCAGTAGTTAAGTGCCTCCTATGACAAGTTCACTGTGGTCCTCAGCATCTCAACAGGAAACACCTGACCGTGATCTTTCTGACCCAACCTGTGTAGATCAGGATCTGTACAGCAACGCTTCATCGCCCGTTAACGATAACGCAATCCCGGTGTTACGCTCGCTTGTGAGATTGTTAACACAACCTTCAACGCAATCGGCGACTGGGGCCAGTGATCGTCATGGGGCGATGGATGGATCATCGTTATTGGATCCGGAGAGTGTAGCGAGCAGAATTGCCGCATTGTGTTGTGAAGGATTGTCTGCCTCTTTTGTGCTGTTAATGCAGCACAACGATCTGAACCTCATTCAACATGCACAACCTCATGTTGCGGAGGGCCAATCTGATTTATGGGTCAAGGCACTCCGCAGACAATTGGTTGCCAAGTCTCAGTCGCAACAGGCAGTCGATCCGTACCGAACAATCCTTGCGTGTGTGCCAAAAGAACACGAGGGTGCGCAGCTGTTGGTGGTCTCACTGTCTGATCCGGACAGTCGTTCGAAATCAGTGCGGTCGGGTTATATGTGTTTTCTTCGAGAAGCAGACAAGCCCGCATTCTCTGATCGTGAATGTGAGCTCGCTGACCTCTTTGGTGTTGAGACGAGCCGCCAGCTCGGGCGTCTGCGTGATCGTGCAACCGGGTTTCATAATGAGGCGGCGTTTTCCGGGCTGTTTGCCAAAGCGCTGAAGTCGCGCGATTCATCATCAAAATCTGCCTCACTGTTGTACATCAATGCTGATTCGTTGCTGCGTATTCAGGGCGCGTTGGGTGATGATGCCTTTGAGGAGGCGCTGGCGCAGTTTAGTTTGTTAATTCGTAAACGTCTTCGACAACGTGACTTGGCAGGTCGTGTTCGTCATGCCCATTTTGCGCTGTATTTGCCGGGTTGTGATACCCATAACGCCTCGACGTTGGCTGCCTCTTTTCTGGATACATTAACATCGTTTCGGTATGAACGCGCCGGGCAAATATTTTCGTTGTCAGTGACACAGTCCATTGTGCCGGTGACAAATAGTGATCACGATGTGGATGTACTGTTGTCTTATGGTGAGGCATCGTGCGAAACGCAGTGTGATGCCGGTCACTTTGTTGTTTGTGATACCGACAATTTGCCATCATTGCTTCACGGCGATGCAATTTCCTGGGCATCCCGCATTGAGCAAGCACTGAAGCAGGAGTCTATCCAGTTGTATGCGCAACCTGTGGTGTTTGCACACGACCTGTCGCAGACTGATCATCACGAAATTCTGCTACGCCCGAGCGGGTTGGGTGATGTGCTGGTATCGTCGCTCGTATTTGTAAACGCCGCGGTGCGTTTTGGGTACATACAACAGGTTGATCACTATATGGTTCGTCACAGCTTTGCGTTTATCTCCGAGCTGTATGAAAAAAAATCTGGTACGCAAGCTGTCTTTTCACTGAACCTATCCGGTCAAACACTCACGCAGGATTTTGCTACTCTGGTGCTGGCTGCGTATGAAAATGCCGCTTTTCCGGCGCACGCCGTTATCTTTGAAATTGCCGAGGTTGATGTGATGTCGTCATTGACCACTGTCATGCCTGCGATGCGGCAGCTGAAGTCGGCAGGTTTTCGGTTTGCACTGGACAGTTTTGGGCAGGGGATTGGCTCTTTTCTGCAGCTGGAAAAACTCGATATTGACTACGTGAAAATTGATGGCTCATTGATCAGAACCATGCATCGTGACCCGTTAACATCTGAACTTGTTAAAACTGTGCAGACAATCAGCGCGGCATTGGGCGTTCATTGTGTAGCGAAACAGGTGAGTAACGATGAGGGTATGCAAGCGGTGCTCGATGCGCGTGTTCCGTTAGTGCAAGGCCATCACCTACAGCGTCCGGTACGATTAAAACACGATATGTTTTGAATCGCCTTTAAACCCTAAAGCATAAGTTCTAAACTTGAGCCTTGAGCCTTGAGCCTTGAGCCTTGAGCCCTGAGCTAAGAGCCCTGAGCTAAGAGCCCTGAGCCTTAAACAGCGCACTAGCCACCTTCGCGCCGGTCGAGCCATCGATAGGCTGCAATCATTGGCGGCAGAAACCACGGCTTACCCGAGTATAGCGGCCGGGTTTTAAATGCAATATTGGCAAAGACTGTGTCGCCTTTGTCTGAGCCGAGTAGCCGATACCCCATCTTCATGCCGAGGTACCCGGCCATCGCAACCCCCGAACCGCAGTAACCCAACGCATAATGAATACCGTCGTGCTTGCCGGCATGAGGTAGTTTGTCGAAGGTATAGGCCACCGACCCGCTCCACGTGTGACTGATTTTGGTGGCTTGAAGCTGCGGAAAAACCCGCACCATTTCGTCGTGGAGTTTGGTGGCGCTGATGTTGGGTTCTATGTTACCGGCAGCAACTCGGCCACCAAACAGAATGCGGCTACGATCGGGTGAAGCCCGATAATAAAATACGACACGTCGGGAGTCGGTGATGGTTCGGTCGTTGGGGATGAGTTCGTTGATGACTGACTCAGCTACGGGTTCGGTTGCGATAATCGAGCTGGAAATGGGTATCACGCGACGTTGCTGCCATGGCGTTAATTGTTCGGTATAACCGTTAGTCGCGATCAGGACGTCATTTGCGTTCAGGGCTCCCAGTGTTGTATCAATGTGATGCTCAGAGTGGGCTCGGTTCATGTGTAACGCTTTACAGTACGGCACAATAATGACGCCTGCATCGAGGCAACGCAGCAGCAGGCCCTGATGATATTTTGCGGCATGCAGTGAAGCGTGTTGTGGGAACACCAGCCCACCGTGGTAGAAGTCTGATCCGAGTTCTGCGCGCTGTTCATGTTTGGGAATGACAATAGCGTCGATGCCTTCGTGAGGTAATGACTCGGCATCGCGGCACATGGCATCAAACTGCCTGGCACTGTGTGCGGCGTTAAAAAGACCGCAGGGTTTGTAGTCGCAACTGATGTGTTCGTTAGCGATGGATGTTTTGATCCATGCCAGCGATGCCAATGACTCTTCGATAATGGCCCGTGCGTTGGTCGCGCCATAGGATTGTGTGAGTGTGGCCAGCTCGGGTTTGACCCCGGCACTGATCTGTCCGCCGTTTCGTGTGCTGCAGCCAAAGCCCGGCATGCCTGCTTCAAGTACAACTACCTGCCGCCCGCCACGTTGTGCGGTGAGCGCAGCGTTTAATCCGGTATAGCCAGATCCGATGACCGCGATATCGGCCTGGGCCGGTAACTCAGGCGACAGTCCATCAACGGGTGTGACGTGTTCGAGCCAATAGGGCGCAACCTGATAGTCTTCGGTGAACAGGGTGGAGTCGGACATAGGGTATGGCCGTGTGCGTGACTTGCCGTTACCCGTGTTCAGTCGTCGTGGTTGAGTACAAGATTGAGTGCCACGGTTGTGATCAGTGCGCCCAGTGTCACGGCGATCAGTGCTCCGACGAGGTTGCCGCCGAGCGTGACATCAAGGACATCACGAACCCAGAGTCCAGCGAATGATCCGACGATGCCAGCAATAATATTGGGTGCGAGTCTCAGCGGATTTTTGAAAGCCTTGGTGGTGATAATACCAATGACCACACCAATTAAAATGAACACGTACGGCACCAGTAGTTTCATGGGACTCCAGAGAATCGAGTGAGTGGTAATCACTCACAAGACGGGTAGAATTAACAGTGACCACAACAATACCACACCACGTATGACAACTCGTATGCCGCCTTCTCGAAATGATACGGACATCCTGTCCTCCCGCCAGGAGGCTGAGCGGCCCATGCCCGGCTCCGAGGCGGGGCCGCAGCCTGATTTGCAGCCCGGTTCGCAGCCCGAATCAGCGTCTGTATCCGGGCCCGGCTCTATGTTTAAAGGCGTCGGTTATGCGCTGGCCGCTTTCGCAACATTCTCGACACACGATGCGCTCATCAAGAGTGTGCAGGGTTATTCGGTATTTCAGGTAGCCTTCTTTGTAGTGTTGTTCAGTTTTGTGCCGTTTACGTTTTTTTTGGCGGTAGATCAGCAGAAGAAATCACTGCGCCCGGCGTTGCCCGGGTTGGTGGCGCTTCGGTGTCTGTTCACGTTGGGTTCATTGCTGTGTGCGTTTTACGCGTTTTCTGTGCTGCCAATGACAGAGGTGTACCCGCTGATTTTTGCGGCACCGGTGCTGATCACCATACTGGCCATACCGGTACTGGGTGAAAAGGTGCGGTTAATTCGGTGGGTAGCAATTGCTGCCGGATTGGCAGGCGTACTTATTGTTTTGCGCCCCGGCCAGTCCAATTTTTCTCTCGGTCATCTGGCCGGACTAGGCGCTGCAGCCAGTGTTGCGCTGACCGCAATAGTGACCCGCAAAATAGGCGCTCGGGAACACAGTGGCACACTTATTTTGTATCCCATGCTGGTTAACTTTACGGTGACAGGTGTCTTTGTTATTTTTCACTACCAACCCATGGATGGAACCACCGTACTGACCCTCGCGGCCATAGGATTGCTCAGTGTGATTGCGCAGACATTGCTGATTACCGCGTACCGGGTTAGTGAGGCGCAGTTTGTCGCGCCAATGCAGTACAGCCAAATGATCTGGGCCATTATTTTTGGCATGCTGTTGTTTGGTGATTCGCCAGACCGATATGTGTTGATTGGCTCGGTCGTGATTATTTTGTCCGGGTTGCTGTTCGTGTGGCGTGAGGTCGTGGCCTCGGTCACTCAGCCTATACTGCGAACCCGTAATTTGCGCATGGCCGCTGGCCCTCAAGCGTTGCCGTCAGAATCTGACACTGATGAAAGAGACCGGGTGAATGACTGAACAATCACCGCCTGCCGAACAGGGTGGGGTAGGAAGCGAGTCCCCGCCCGATGACGCAGTCCTTGATGACGAGCGGATGAGCGAGATGTTGGCGGCTGTGCGGCAGATCATGCCGTTTGGTAAATATGAGGGAAGGCCACTGTTGGAGTTACCGGAGCCCTATGTCGTCTGGTTTAAGCAGACCGGGTTTCCGCGCGGGAAGCTGGGACAACAAATGGCACTGGTGTACGAAATTAAGCTGAATGGGCTTGAGCCTCTGTTTCGCCCCTTACTCACCAGTGGTGAGGCCGCCAAATCTGGCTCTGCCTCTGGGTCTCATGACGGGCGTGTCTCTGGACATGATGCAGGGCATGGCGCTGATCAAGGGTCTGCTCGCAGCACCGATGACGCCAGCGGCGCAAACAGTGGTCGCGGCCACGGCGAAGGTCACCATAGCGTTTCCGAGGATACATAACGTGTCACCGCGCCCCCCCACTTTGCTTCGGTGGTCTCTGCACTGCCCTGTACGCGGGGCAGGTTGCTGGTTTTGAGGCAGTTGCACGAGACGAATCTGAGCCTTGACGTACCGTGTTCGGCCGTTTAACCTTCAGCTATGCCTTTCATTGCACTCCTACTCTTCCTGCGACTTCCCAGCCCGGCCTCTCTTTAGAGCGTCGGGGATCTACACGATCCGTCTTCACCCTTGCCCAATACGTCAGACAGGCTTTTTAATAAGCCCCAGACAGCCAATTCCAGGCATAACCGGGTGACAGAACAGGATAAAATACCGGCCGCAGTGCTGCTAACTCACGACCTGCTCACTCAGACTGCCATGCCGCCTTCAGTCATTCGCTGACGCATCCAACCGTCAGATGGTGTAATTAATAGTTGAACTATCATGAAAATAAACCCTGCCTCGAAATACAAGTCGTTCCCGCCCATTCATTTGCCTGATCGCACGTGGCCCGACCAGGTTATCGCAAAAGCGCCGATGTGGTGCAGTGTTGATCTCCGCGATGGGAATCAGGCGCTGATCGAGCCCATGGGGCACGAGCGTAAGCTTCGTATGTTTCAGATGCTGTTGGCCATTGGCTTCAAGGAAATCGAGGTCGGTTTTCCCGCCGCGTCACAAACCGATTTTGATTTCGTGCGTTTTATTATCGAGAACGATTTGGTGCCCGACGGCGTCTCGTTACAGGTATTGACACAGTCGCGGCGAGAGTTGATCGAGCGAAGTTTTGAAGCGTTGCGTGGCGCCAAAAGCGCGATTATGCACCTGTACAATTCAACTTCCACGGTACAGCGACGTGTTGTGTTTAACCTTGATCGGGACGGCGTGAAAAAAATTGCCACCGACGGTGCTGTGATTGTGAAAGAACTGGCCGCAACGATGCCCGAAGTTGATTGGCAATTTCAGTATTCGCCCGAGAGCTTCACCGGTACCGAACTCGACTACGCAGTTGAAGTCTGCGATGCCGTCAATGCTATATGGCAACCCACGCCAGAACGTCCCACGATATTAAATCTGCCGGCAACTGTTGAGATGTCGACACCCAACGTGTACGCCGATCAGATTGAATGGTTTCAGCGACACGTGAACAATCGTGATTGCGTGTCTATCAGTGTGCATCCGCATAACGACCGGGGGTGTGCTGTGGCAGCCACCGAGCTTGCCCTGATGGCAGGCGCCGATCGTGTTGAAGGTACGCTGTTTGGCAATGGCGAGCGAACCGGTAACGTTGATATTGTGACGCTGGCGTTAAACCTGTTCAGTCAGGGCGTTGAATCACACCTCGATTTTTCGGATATTTTTGACATCATGCGCACCACCGAGCACTGTAATCAGCTCGAAGTGCATCCGCGTCATCCATACGCAGGCGAATTGGTGTTCACCGCGTTTTCCGGCTCCCACCAGGATGCCATTAAAAAAGGTTTTGCGGCGCGAGAGAAAGAGCCTGATGCGTACTGGGATGTACCGTATCTTCCGATCGATCCAGGTGATGTCGGTCGGAGTTATGAGGCAGTTATTCGTGTTAACAGTCAGTCGGGCAAGGGCGGTGTTGCGTTTATCATGGAACATGATCATGGCCTCGAATTGCCGCGGCGTATGCAAATTGAATTCAGCAAAGTCATACAGGTGCTCAGTGAGAGCAGTGGTGGCGAGGTGAATTCCGAGTCTATTCACGGTGCGTTTTTACAGGAATTTATCAACGACCCGTCACCGCTTGCGTTTGGTGAACACACCACGCATGCCGAGGGTGACAGTGATAGCCGTGTGATCAACGCCAGCGTGACATTCCATCAACAGGCCGTCGAACTAACCGGCTCCGGCAACGGTCCTATCGATGCATTTGTTAACGCGATAAACACCTCCTTCGATGTCGATTTCCGGGTGGTCGATTACCACCAGCATGCAACAGGGCAGGGTGCAGACGCACAATCTGCAAGTTATGTGGAAATTCAGGTGGGCACCAGCGAAACATTCTATGGGGCAGCACTGCATGAGAACATTGTTGTCGCGTCATTGACAGCCGTGTGCAGTGCCTTTAATCGTGCAGTTGCTGCCGGTCTGCTTGCGCCTAACCTCAACGCCTAACCACGTGTATCTGACATGACTGATGATCTGAAAGAAGCCGCACTCGACTACCACCGGTATCCGCGTCCCGGCAAGCTCGAAATCAGCGCCACCAAACGTATGGTTAATCAACGCGATTTGGCGCTGGCCTATTCGCCGGGTGTGGCTTACGCCTGTCAGGCCATCAGCGAAGACCCGGTAGAGGCTGCCACACTGACGGCCAAAAGTAATTTGGTGGGGGTCATCACCAATGGCACCGCCGTACTGGGTTTGGGTGCTATTGGTGCACTTGCGTCCAAGCCGGTGATGGAGGGAAAAGCGGTTCTGTTTAAAAAGTTTGCCAACGTTGATGTGTTTGATTTGGAGCTCGACACCACCGATGTGGATAGGTTCGTTGATGCGGTAGCGTTACTGGAGCCAACGTTTGGCGGCATTAATCTCGAAGATATCAAAGCGCCTGAATGCTTCGAAATCGAGAAACAGCTACGCGAACGTATGAACATCCCGGTGTTCCACGACGACCAGCATGGTACCGCCATTGTAGTTGCTGCCGCTGTTCGAAACGGGCTGCGCATTGCCGGGAAGTCGCTCTCCGATGTAAAGCTTGTGTGCTCCGGTGCTGGCGCTGCGGCCTTGGCCTGCCTGAATCTGTTGGTGGTTATGGGGCTTAAAAAAGAGAATATCTTTGTATGTGATATCGAAGGGGTTGTGTACGAGGGTCGTGGCACATTAATGGATCCCTACAAGTCTGTCTTTGCCCAGGACACGCAAGCGCGTGTGCTCGACGACGTCATCGCCGGTGCGGATATTTTTCTGGGGTTGTCAGCGCCCAATGTGTTGTCTGCCGACGCAGTTGCCGGTATGGCAGCTGATCCGTTTATTCTGGCGTTGGCAAATCCTGAACCCGAGGTGAGTCCAGAGGTGGTCCGGTCAGTGCGCGATGATGCGATTATGGCCACCGGTCGTTCTGATTTTCCGAACCAGGTGAACAACGTGCTGTGTTTTCCGTTTTTGTTCCGCGGCGCGCTGGATGCCGGCGCCACCGTTATTAATGAGGCAATGAAAATCGCCTGCGTAGAGGCGTTGGCGGATATCGCCACCAAAGAGGCGTCTGATGTTGTATCGGCCGCGTATGGTGGTGAGCCTTTTCGGTTCGGTCGCGACTACCTGATACCCAAACCGTTTGACCCACGATTAATGACCGACATTCCCCCTCGGGTTGCCAAAGCGGCCATGGACAGTGGGGTCGCCACACGTCCCATCACAGATTTTAACGCCTACTCCAGAAAGCTGCGGCAGTTTGTCTTTCGTTCGGGCCTGGTCATGAAACCCGTGTTTGAGCGAGCGCAGCAATCCATGCAACGGGTGGTTTTGGCTGAAGGTGAGTCAGCGCGTGTGCTCAGCGCGGTACAGGTACTGATTGATGACGGTATCTGTCATCCGGTGCTGATTGGGCGCGAGGAAATCATTGCGGCCCAAATTGCGCGAGCGGGGCTTCGTCTGAAAATTGGCGAGGGTTTTGACAT
Source organism: uncultured Granulosicoccaceae bacterium (assembly GCA_937923745.1). Classification (GTDB taxonomy): domain Bacteria; phylum Pseudomonadota; class Gammaproteobacteria; order Granulosicoccales; family Granulosicoccaceae; genus CALDUO01. The sequence goes on along the minus strand of CALDUO010000001.1, from coordinate 5,557 downwards.
CGTCGATCCTGCCAAAAATCCGTCTTATGAGCGACACGTCGAGCAATACCTCGAAATCATGGGGCGCAGCGGTGTATCCCCGGAATATGCGTCCAACGTTATTCGCACGCGTGGTACAGCACTCGGCGCTTTGATGGTACGCAACCATGAGGCTGATGCACTGATTTGTGGAACACAAGGTGCCTATGCGCGGCACCTTCGATATCTGTGTGACATAGTCGGCATTCGAAAGAGTGTGACCGACTGCTCGGCGCTGATGCTGATGATCCTCGATACCGGTACGTATTTTTTGACCGACACACATGTCACGGTAAACCCTTCGGCCAAAGAAATTGCCGAAACCGCGGTGATGGCCGCCGATATGGTCAGGCGTTTTGGGATGGAACCCAAGATAGGGTTACTGTCGCACTCCAACTTTGGCAGTCGAAACAACAAAAGTGCACGAAAAATGCGTACAGCCAGAAAGATTTTGAGCAAGAGGCATCCAGAGCTTTCAGTTGAGGGTGAAATGCATGCCGACGCTGCATTGGACCAAGACATCCGGAATCGGGTATTTCCGGCAGCTGGATTCAAAGGCGGCGCGAATCTGTTGGTGATGCCAAATCTGGATGCAGCAAACATCACCTATAACACCACCAAATCATTGGCGAGTGGATTGCCGGTGGGTCCGATGCTGATGGGAATGAAACGTCCTGTGCATGTCGTGACTGAGTCGGCCACCGTGCGCGGTATCGTCAATATGTGTGCGATAGCTGCGGTCGATGCCATTGATGCCAAATTGAGTAAGAAGAAAAAACAAACTGTATGACAACTGAACGTTCAACAGAAATAGCGTTACTGCGTCACCGATTGGAGTCCGCACCCGAGTCCATCGAGTTCACAGATGTCGCGGCACTGATTGAGCAGTGGTATACGTTCACACCAGTGGCGTTTCGTAACGGCCCTATTTTTAACGAACCAGGGCAAAACAGTGGGTCGTGCCGGTTGTTTGCATTTGCGAGGCTTCACGACTTCACGGTTAACGAGACGCTGTACTGCTTCGGTGCCTATTATCGAGCCGATGTCCTGAAAACGCCGGGTGGTGACAGCCACAGTAATATTCGGCAGTTTATGAGAACCGGTTGGGAAGAGATTGAGTTCGATGGTGTCGCACTCTTGGCCAAACACTAGCCGCACAACATTCGGAATCGATGATCGCAATACCATCCAAACAAGCAACACAGCCTCTACTGGCGGGTAAGCCTCTCGTGTGTCGATGCTGTGCCGTGGTGTGTTTTGCGCTTCTATTTTTGGCCATTGTCGCTGCACCGACACACGCCCAAACAGTCCGCAAACCTGCGCCGGGTTTCTCAACGGTTGATCCCATTGAGCTCTATGGCGATTCAGCTCTTTACTATGTGTATCGAAATGATAAAAAGGTTGGTGAGCACACGGTTGATTTTAAACCGTCGGGTAACAGTCTTTCTGTGGTGGTCAATTCGAGCTTGCAGGTCAGCTATTTGGGCATACCGGTATACCGTTACAGTTACGAGTCAAAAGAGTTGTGGGAGAACAACACGCTCGTCTCGGTAGAATCAACGATAATCGATAACCGCAAGAAACCGAGAATCATAGAAGCCATCGCAACGCCTCGTGTGTTAACGGTGACCGATGCCGGCAAATCCCGTTCAGCTCCTTTGGTCAACTACCCGAGTAATCACTGGCATAAATCAGTGTTGGATGAGTCGCGTGTCTATCACACGGTTCACGGTAAGGTCTATGCACTGAAAATCAAATCGATGGGATTTGAGCGCGTCGCGTTGCCGGCAGCCGATGAATCGAGCCACACCATCGTGCAGGCACAGCGTTACCGATACGAGCGCGGATTCCGTGCCGATGTCTGGTACGACACCCAAAAACGCTGGGTCCGACTCACGTTTACCGCCGACGACGGCAGTGAGATTGATTATCGGTGTGTGAGTTGTGTTTACTGATTACTGTTGACTGATTACTGTCGATACCCACACTCTTTAGCGCTTTTGGCTCCTGCCGCGCTTGACGTTTAGCCTCATCTCCTTTGGCGCCTCTGGAACGGCGTTAATTTAATCTATCTACCCCTCTGCCACCCCTTCGCCACCTCTCTGTTATTCCTTTGCCACTCCGCTGGTGAAACGCTTGCGTTTGTTTTCTTTGTGCCAAACGTCCGATGGTTTGGCCTTAGTCAGTTTTCAGCGGCGATATTGCTGTGTGTTGATTGGAGCATGCATCGCTGATTGGATTTTCCGTGGGTTGCGTGGGTTTTAATTTTCTTAATTTTTGATACTGTAGGGGTGGTCGGAATGGGAATGGCCACGTTATCACTGTTTCACCTTCAAAACGACACCATAAACAGGATGTCAGAGCGTATGCCTCAGAAAAAATTTGCCAATAAAATCGACCTGTCAGAATTTCTGAACGTGTTCCTGTTGGTTATCCTGGTGGTCGTATTAATATGGGGAATACGGTATGTGTCGGGTGTGCTCACGCCGTTATTGGTTGCGTTTGTTATAGCAATCACGTTGCGACCGTGCTTTGATCAGATTAAACGCCGCGGTAACGCATTTGCCAAAAATGCCTTTATGGTTCGCGAAGGTAGGATCATTCCTGATGCTGGTAATGACGAGCTGTCGAGGAAACCTGTCCTGAATTTAGTCGTGGATATTGTCTACTTCTTGGTGACATTACTGATTCCGTTGGGCTTTGGATTCCTGATTTTTCACTTTGGTTCTGCGGTTATCACTGAGCAGTTCGCTCATTTCGGTGCCAATATTGTCACGAATTTTGAGGTAGTCAGAGAGTACCTGCTGGGGTATCTGCAGAGGATGAATCTGGATTCTGATCAAATTAAGGCGTACATAGAACAACTGAAAGACAGTACTCAAAAAGAGGCGTGGACAGCCGCAGCACAAAACATTTTGGCAGAGATCGCCCCGGCGCTTATGTCGAAACTGGGTGTGACATTGACCGGTATCATGGGTGCGCTCGGGTCTGGCGTTTTCACGTTGATTGTTTCACTGGCCACCTGGATCGTGCTGCCTCAGTTCATGTTCTACATGATGTCAAACCGGCTGGACCGGGGAAATGTCGAAAGGGCTATTGGCTTTTTTGCAGAGAAGGGCACTGATACCAGCCAACGTTTCACGGATAATTTTCTGTTATTCAGAGACGTGCTTGAGCTGTACTTTCAAAAACAAACGCTGGCTGTATTGATGTACATCGTGGTTTTCTTTGTCGCGTTGTGGGTAGGTTTTGTTTTTCAAAATGCGCCAATGGCGCTGGGGCTTGCGGTTTTCTTTGGACTGCTAAACTATTTTCCGAATCTTGGTACTGTTGCTTTTCTGGTTTTTGGTATTGTTATGTTGTCGCTGGATAAACTCGCGATTTCGACAAGTTTGGCGGTGTGTGCCGGTGGCGTATTCGGGTATATGATTGATGAATATGTCATTTTAAAGCGGCCTCATTTTAAAAAGCTAAACGAGCATAAGGTGCACTCAGGCATCATGATATTTTTTATTTTATTTTGGGGTGCCGCACTCAATGGCCTGCTAGGTATGTTGCTGGCAGCCCCTCTGACGCTTTATTTCAGTATTGCAGCGGATGGCAAGTATGGCCAGAGTCAGCCGGGCTAGCACTGTAAAAAACCAGTGTCTGATTCAGTGACCTGCGGTGTTTCACCGTCTGTCGAACGGCTGTCTGAAGAATCGCTGCCTGTCAGGCTGCTTGAATCGAAACAGGCCCCCTCGTTAATCTCCACTGACTGAGAAACGCTGCCGGTCTCATCAGTGCTAACAATACGGCTGATGAACGGCCCGCCGAGGGTGAGTTTGAATGCACTGTATTCAGTGCCGAATTCATCGCTGATACCAACACCTTCGAAGGTGGTGCCAGCAGGGGCAGTGACTTCGAAAAGTTGAGTCAGGTTGCGGCTCGCTTCTTCATCGATGCCCATCATATTATTTAACATCAGACTGATGTCCATTGAGCGGTCAACCGTGATACTCGCCTGAGCATCTGTCGTATCGCGGTTATTTTCTGTGACAGTAAATCCAAACGTCTCCATTGTCAGGGTAAGTGCTTCGACAGAGTTGACATTTAAAAGCAACGGGCCTTTGGCGAGGCCCAGATTACTGACAGTCAGTTGTTCGCCATTATCCGCAATGTCGGCGCGTGCAGTAATTCCCTGCAATTGGAGGCTGAGTGTGTCGCTGTCGCGAAAGGGCGCGCTGGCTGATACTGCCCCAATGTCGACTGCGATAGTGCCTTCGCCAGTCGTGTTGTTTACAGACAGTGTTAACAGTTCGCCGTTACCGATGGATACATTGGTTTGTATGTCACTGACAGTGACCGGTTTGGTGATCGCCACGCTCATCGTAGCCATGTCGACGCCCTGGTTTTGATTGGTTGTTGTAGCTGCGGCTATGGTCACTTCGCCATCGAATGTTGCAGGGCTTCGGGTTTGCCCAAATTGTGCCGGATCCAGAGCATCTCGTGCATCAGAGAGTTGCTTTAAGCCGTTGAGATTTACCGATATGCTTTCGCTGTCCGCTGCGTAACGCGTTGTCATGACGCTAACATCCTGAAAACGGTAAGAGACGACGCCCGCCGTGCGATTGGTTGCCCGCAGTTCTACTGTCAGGTCTGACATTAATTGCTGACACGCCTGAATTTCAGAATCAGATACAACACCCGCAGCACGAAGCTCTGAGCACAGGGTATTTTCATCAGGGTCGACAGTGATGATACCGTCTTCACGTGTGGTGGCGGAATTGTCATTCAGGCTCAGGGCTGCACTGACAATGCCACGGGTCTGGGTGCGAATTTGTGACGTGTCTGAAGAGTGTTGAGTCGCAGTAACTGTTTGCAAACCGATTACGGCTGTATCAACACTGGTGCCGAATGCATTCGCGGCGGTTGATTTAAGGTTGGCGGTATCGAGCGTAGCGACCACAGGGTCTGTGGTGTCGGTTTGCTCAGGCGTGTTCGTCGAGCTGCCTGAGCTGCAGCCCACCAATAGGGTAGTGACAATTACCGATAGAACAGTGCCGTGTTTATAGCGCTGGATTTGCCGTAAAAATTTGAGGGCCTTGTAGGGCAGTTCGGCTGAGGTGTTGCTGCATGGTTGAATGGCGTTCATACAGTTTATCCCTATCACTGATAATCAATAGGGCCAGTATGTCACAATTGGTAGATTTTTTTGCGTCTCTGGTGGGTAACAGGCCAAGGCTTATTCGATAGCAATCGATAAGCGTGTTTGGCGCTGTATCAGTGATGACTTAGAGCGTTTTAACGATTAAAGCGGTCATAGGCGCTTGCTCGAAAGCATCCGGTTTAAGATATTTCACTTTGGTAGTTGCAGATGATAGATTTTTCGATAATGAGACTGCCGGATTGGGGATGCTTGACCGATAAGTCACAAACCACAAGCGGCTTTGGGATGTCCAACGCAGATTTGGCCCTGTTCTGACAAAGCACAGAGGGCTGCGGTTGTTATGTTTTTATGTTGGTGCTGCGTTGTGCGGGTATGCCGTGCTGTTGAAGC